>NZ_JAZHLJ010000072.1:0-16907 GCF_036549495.1 Aurantimonas sp. C2-5-R2 | reverse complement strand
CTCCGACGCCTCTGTTGCG
Source organism: Aurantimonas sp. C2-5-R2 (assembly GCF_036549495.1). NCBI lineage: Bacteria > Pseudomonadati > Pseudomonadota > Alphaproteobacteria > Hyphomicrobiales > Aurantimonadaceae > Aurantimonas > Aurantimonas sp. C2-5-R2. The sequence continues at coordinate 16,888 of NZ_JAZHLJ010000072.1, read as the reverse complement.
GCGCCGATGGAGGGCAGGCTCAAGCCGCCGCAGTCGGCAACTTGTCACGCACCCATTGCACGATCTGATTGGTCGACATCGCACCCGAGGTTCGGGCCGCCTCCCGCCCATCGAGGAACAGGATCATCGTCGGGATGCCGCGAATGCCGAGGCGAGAGGCGGCCCCCTGTTCGGCTTCCGAATTGAGCTTGATCATGCGGACCTCCGGCTCCAACGCGCGCGCCGCGGCCTCATAGGCCGGCGCCATCGCCAGACATGGTCCGCACCAGGGGGCCCAGACATCGACGAGAACCGGCACCGTGCCGCGCGCGATCTGGCGGTCGAAATTCTCAGCACCGACATCCTCGGGATGGCCGGCGAACAGCTTCGCTCCGCATTTCCCACATCTGGCGCCGCTGGCCGATCGCGACGGTGGCAAGCGGTTGACGCCGCCGCACTTGCTGCAAACCACACGAGTCTCGGTCATTCCGCTCTTCCTCCGCCCGGTCGGGTACGACAACTGGCTGCGTCCGACGGCATGTTTCCATCACCATCCTCCTCGCGCCCAGACCCGAAGCGACCGACACCACCACAGAACGGCAGCGACTCCGCGCGGCCTGCACCCTCGTCATGATGCACATTGTCCCGATCGATTGTTTGACCTTGCGCAAGTCGCGACGGAGTTCGCTGTGGTCTGATCGTCGGCAATGGCGCCCAACCCCAATCAGGAGTCACGACCCAATGATCCTGCCGAATGATACACTCGTAGCGGTCGCCGACGGCGCGACCCTCAAACTGTTCCGGAACAGAGGTGTCGAGCCCCATATCGACCTCGTGGCCGTCGACGATCCGAAGGTCGCGGCGACCAACCCCCGGTCGGGCGCCCGACACAGGAATGCCTCGGCCAATCTGGACTCCCACCGCAGTGCAGAGGATGGTTTCGCGGCGGCCAGCGCCGGTTATCTGAACCGTTTGGCGATCGCCGGCGAACTCGGCCCGGTCTTTGTCATCGCCGACCCTAGGACATTGGGGGAATTGCGACGGAATTTTCACCCTCGGTTGCAGGCGAAGATTGTCGGCGAGTTGGCGAAGGATCTCACCGATCATTCGATCCACGATATCTCAACGGCCCTACACAATGCGTGAACCGGTCGGCAGCCGCGACAAGCGGGTCGCCCGGGCTCAGGCCAATATCGCGGAGGCTGCGGCCGGCGGCACCTTGGCAACGCCGTCGGCGTAGGCCTCGAAAGCCGCGCGGTTGAGCGCGTGGACTCCGGTGAAAACCGGTTTCGCGGTGCACAGCGTGTTGTNCGGCCGGCGGCACCTTGGCAACGCCGTCGGCGTAGGCCTCGAAAGCCGCGCGGTTGAGCGCGTGGACTCCGGTGAAAACCGGTTTCGCGGTGCACAGCGTGTTGTAGGATGAGTCTGCCAACCCCGATGGCCGAGCCGCGCAGCTGAATCCAGGACAGGGTATCCGTTGAACTCAATCCTCCACGATCGTCTGAACACCGCCCTGCTGACCGTTGCATTCCTCGGCCTCGTCGGGGGGCTCGGCCTGACATTTGCCGATCTGCCGCAACTAGCGGATACGATCTGGGCGGCGGGTGTCCTGCCGGTCCTCGCCGCCTTGGTCGTGGAGATCGTCCGGAGTCTGCGGCAAGGCGAGGTCGGGTTCGACATCGTCGCCGCACTGTCGATGTCGGCGGCACTGCTGTTTGGCGAAACGCTCGCGGCGGCGGTCGTGGCGCTGATGTATTCGGGGGGAACCTTCCTTGAAAGCTTCGCCGAGGGTCGCGCCCGACGAGAGATGAGCGATCTTCTCTCTCGTGTGCCTCGCACCGCGACGCGCCACCGCAACGGCACGCTCGACGACGTGCCCTTGGATGACGTCGAGCCTGGCGATCTTCTGCTGATCCGGCAGGGGGACGTGGCGCCCGTCGACGGCACAGTCGAAAACAGCCGCGCGATGGTCGACCAGTCGGCGCTGACCGGCGAGTCGATGCCCGTACGTCTGGAGCATGGGCAGGACGTGATGAGCGGTTCGACCAACGCGGGCGAACCTTTCGACCTGCGCGCCAATCGCCGGGCGGCCGACAGCACCTATGCCGGGATCGTCCGCTTGGTGGAGGAAGCGCAACGGTCCAAGGCCCCGATGGCTCGGCTCGCAGACCGGTATTCGCTGCTCTTTCTGATGGTCACAGTCGCGCTGGCGACGGCGGCGTGGTGGTTCACGGGCGATCCGATCCGCGCGGTCGCCGTTCTCGTCGTTGCCACGCCGTGCCTTCTCATCCTCGCGGTCCCTGTCGCTCTGGTGGCCGGCCTCTCTCGAGCGGCGCACTTCGGAGTGCTGATCAAGGGCGCCAAACCGCTCGAGGCGCTAGCGCGCATCCAGACCCTGATTCTCGATAAAACCGGCACGCTGACTGATGGGCGTCCGCAGATCGTGTCGATCGACACTTATGGAGCCCTGTCTCAGCATGAGGTCCTGTACTTCGCTTCCGCCTTGGATCAGGCCTCCAAACATCCGATCGCCCAGGCCATCGTCGTTGCGGCGCGGACGCGCGGCGTTTTGCCCGCGCCCGTCGACGTCGAGGAGATGCCAGGCGAAGGTGTGGCGGGGAAAGTGGACGGCAGGGATGTCGTGGTGGGCGGCGCGGCTTTCGTGACGGCGCGGGTCGACGGGCCCGATGCGCGGCATCGCGCCGGTGATGCGGGTTCTGTGCTCGTCGCTCTTGCTGTCGACGGCAAGCTTGCAGGACATCTCGTGATGGCGGACGTCCTGCGGTCGGGGACGGCCGAACTGCTTGCAAGCCTGCGCCGCCTCGGCATCCGGCGTATCCTGCTGGCGACGGGCGACCGTCAGGCCGTGGCCACGGCCGTCACCGAGGGGCTGGGGCTCGATGCAGTAAAAGCCGAGTTGACCCCGGACCAGAAGGTGCTGCTGGTGCTGGCCGAACGCAAGAACGGCCCCGTCATGATGGTGGGCGATGGCGTCAACGACGCACCGGCGCTCGCGGCCGCGGACATCGGCGTGGCCATGGGCGCGCGCGGTGCGGCCGCCTCGGCCGAGGCGGCCGACGTCGTCCTCCTGGTCGATCATCTCGACCGGCTGCTGCCGGGGCTCGAAGTGGCCCAACGGTCCCGCCGGATCGCGATCGAGAGTGTATTCGCCGGGATCGGCCTCTCGATCGTGGGAATGGTCGCTGCGGCTTTTGGCTATCTCGCACCGGTGCAGGGGGCATTGCTGCAAGAAGTGATCGACGTCGCCGTGATCCTCAATGCGCTCAGAGCGCTGAGGATCGTGCCGCATGACGTGGCCAGCTCAGCGCTCCCATCGTCGGGACTTGGAAGGGCGAATGATGGAAGCGGTTGACGCCGATCAATGCCAAGTTGGCGCGAACCCCGCTGATGTTGGAATGCGGACCGGAAGTCTCCCTCGCAGCACGGCACACCGTATCGCTGTGCGGCGAGGGGAGGAATGCTCCGGATCGCAGGCCATCGGATTCTAATGCGATCGTGATCGCAGCGCAGGAGCCTTGCATGAGTTACGCGTCGATCATGATGCATGTCGATAACGATGATGCGAGCACGGCCGCGCGTCTCGACCTCGCCGGCGCTCTTGCCACGCGCTTCGACGCGGTTTTGATCGGCGTGGCCGCCGCCGCGATACGCCCGCCGCCGGTCGACGCGTTTGGCGGTGTGGTGTTCGTCGACGTCATCGCCGAAGAACGAGAGCGGATTGCCGCCGAAGTGCGAGCCGCAGAGGCGCGCTTCCGGTCTCATTTCTCCGGCCAAGCCATTACGACGGAGTGGCGCTCCGCGATTGATATGCCTGCCGAAACGCTGGCCCGCGAAGCTCGTTCGGCCGATCTGATCATCGTCGGGCGCGATCTGGACCAGCACCACGCCAGTGTCTACCAAACCGTCGATCCCGGCGAGGTCGTGATGGCTGCCGGTCGACCGGTCCTCATCGTCCCGCCAGGTACCCGTGCGCTTTCGGCCGAGCACGTGGTTATCGCCTGGAAGGACACCCGAGAGGCGCGCCGGGCACTATGGGATGCGTCGCCATTCCTGCGGGCGGCGGCGAGCGTCCACCTCGTCGAGATCGCCCCGAAAGCGGAATTGGGGGCCGCGCAAGCGCGCACCGCGGACGTCGTCCGTCATCTTGAGCGGCATCGGGTCAAGGCCCGCGCGGAAGTGCGCGCGCAACGAGAGGCATCCGTGGCCGATGAACTCATCCTGATTGCCGAACAGAACGGTGCCGACCTCATTGTCGGGGGTGGATATGGCCATGCTCGCTTGCGAGAATGGGTCTTTGGCGGTGTAACCCACGACCTGCTGCGTCGCTGCCCGATATGCTGCCTCCTATCCCATTGAGCAAATCCGCCGGTCGTCGAACTGCCTCGCAGGTGGCGACCAACCGCACTCGGTCGCGCCGGTCGCCGGCTCGGGCCTGCCGCGTAGGGCGGCGCGATCTATCAGGCGCTGGACACACATGACCTGGAAGAGCTCCATCCTGCGGGAGTGCGACACGTGCTGGCGGATCGAAGCTGCGACCAAGGTGGCGCTACTCGCCGACGGCTGGGCATACCTGCCGGCCATGCGCGCCGCCATGGAGCGGGCCGAGCATTCCATTCTACTGGTCGGATGGGACTTCGACGCACGCGTGCCTTTTGGGCCCCCAACCGCCGAGGACCGGCATGCCGAACCGTTCTGCGATCTGATGGCGCGCCTGTTGGCGCACAACCCCTCTCTGACGGTTCACATACTGATCTGGGAGATGGCGATAGGTTACAGCATCCAGCGCCGGGACAGTCCCCGGCACGCGGCGCGATGGCTGCCCCGAGATCGTCTGGAATATCGGCTGGATGGCCGCCATCCGGTGGGCGCTTCGCACCATCAGAAAATCCTGGTTGTCGATGATACCGTGGCGTTTTGCGGCGGCTCGGATTTCACGCGCAATCGCTGGGATACATCCCTGCATCTGCCGGCCGACAGTCGCCGCCGCACACTCGACGGGAGCATTTACAAGCCCCGACATGAGGTGATGCTCGCCGTCGCGGGACCAGCGGCGGCAGCCCTCGGCGAACTGGCGAGACGACGCTGGCATCGCGCCACCGGTGTTCAACTTCCGCGGCCAATCCCTGCAACGCCCGCCTGGCCCAAAGATCTCGTATCCGACATGAGCGATGTCAGAGTAGGGATCGCTCGAACCGAGCCCGCCGACAGGCGGGCGACCGCCGTCAGGGAGGTGGAAGCCCTCTATCTCGCCGCGATCGCTGCCGCCAGACACTGGATCTACCTGGAGAATCAGTATGTCACCTCGCCGGTTATCGCCGACGCCTTGGCGCAACGTCTCGGCGAGCGCGACGGTCCGGAAATCATCATCGTCTGCCCGGGTCGAAGCGTTGGGACCTTCGAGCGTTTTGTCATGGACCGCCCGCGAATCCCTCTGATTCACTCGCTCCGTTCAAGGGATGTCAACCAACGGTTGCGGGTCTTCGCTCCCATGGCCGCAATCGATCTGCCGATCACGGTGCATTCCAAGCTGATGGTGGTCGACGACCGTCTTTTGAGGGTCGGATCTGCAAATTTGAACAATCGGTCGCTCGGCCTCGATACGGAATGTGACGTGGCGATCGAAGCCGGAGCGGATGATCTGGCGGCAAGACAGCGAATACTCGCCTTGCTGAGTCGCCTTGTGGGCGAGCATGTCGGCAGTCCGGCCGAGGTCTTTGCCGCCGTGTTGGAGCGATCGGGCAGTCTCATCGCGACGATCACTCTGCTCAACCAAGTCGAGGGGAGGCACCTCGAGCCGTTCCCGGCGCCGCGGCCGGGCTGGCTCGATCGTTGGCTTGGGCGGACGCATTTCTTTGATCCGTTCGACACGGCCGACAATTGGCGGCCATGGCGTCGCCTCCAGGGCCGACGACGCTGATCGGCGGGATGTGGCCTGTGTCAGGCCCAGCGTTTGACCGAAATCAATGCCTGCGCCGCTCGATGGGGTGAGCTTGCTTGCATGCTCATCGAAAGTGAGGAGGGGACCGAAGCCGGTGACGACACTCGTGCAGACATCCTATCCACTTCGACGGTTGTTTCGCCGGCTCGACTTCGCCCCCGCGCCGAGGGACGATTCCCTGGGGCACCTCCTCGCGGTCTGGCAAGCGCGACGAGATGAGTTGATTTTTCCGTCGAAAAGCGGTCTCGACATCGAGAGTCTCGATCCGCAAGGCAAGTTTGCCTTCGTATATGGCGTGGCGGAGAAGGGGCGGAATTATACGCTTCGTTCCGGCGCCAGATCGGTGGATGCGGTGCTCGGGCATTGCGAGGTCGGGGCAAGCTTATCCGACGCGCCACGCCGTCGCGGGGCGGTGCGGCTAAGGCGTTTGTTCGACGCCGTCCGGGAGGCAGGCGAACCCTTGCTTGCGGAGTTTACGCTCGACGAGGCCGGCAGCGAGGCGGAGGCGGTCGAGATGTTGCTGGCGCCGCTCTCCGAGGACGGCCGTACCGTCGACGCGATTGTCGGCGGGCTGTCGCTTCGCGCGATCGAAACGGACGCGCTGAGCCCGAAACGACGTGCCGTGGCACGCCCGGACGGTCCGATGCTGTTCGCGCTCGGCTCCAGCGCATCCTTCGGGCAGCGTGTCGCCCGACATCTCGGCATCATGCTTGCGGCTCACGAGGAACGTTTTTTCGAGGACGGCGAGCACAAGGCCCGTCCGCTCGTGAGCATTCGTGACCGCGATGTTTATGTCATCGACAGCCTCACCGGCGATCTGCGGCACACGAGCAATGACAAGCTGTGCCGGATGCTCTTCTTCATCGGCACCCTCAAGGATTCCGGTGCTGGCCGCGTCACCGCCGTGGTTCCTTATCTCTGCTATGCCCGCAAGGACCGGCGGACCAAGACCCGCGACCCGGTCACGACCCGCTATGTCGCACAACTGTTCGAGGCTGTCGGGACGGATCGCCTGATGAACATGGAGATTCATAATCTCGCCGCCTTCCAGAACGCTTTCCGCTGCCCGACGGTCCATCTCGACGCCAACAGCGCCTTCATCAGCCATTTCGCGGCAAAGATCGGGGATGTGCCGGTTGCGGTCGTCTCGCCCGATCTCGGCGGCGCCAAGCGGGCGGAGATCTTTCGCGAGCGGTTGGAAACGATGCTCGGCCGTCCGGTCGCGAAAGGCTTCATGGACAAGCAGCGCAGTGGTGGTGTCGTGACGGGGGAGCTATTCGCGGGCGATGTCGACGGCCGCATGGTGATCGTGGTCGACGATCTGATCAGCACCGGGACCACGATGGCGCGGGTCGCGGCGGTCTGCCGTGCCAAAGGCGCGACGAAGGTTTCGGTCGTGGTGACCCATGGCCTGTTCACCGGTGGCGCTGATACACTCTGGAGCGAGGCGGCGATCGATGAAGTCGTGATCACGGACACCGTGCCGCTCCCCGCGCTCGACGCTGCGGCGGTCGCAAACCGCCTGGTCGTGCTGGAGACGGCGGACATTTTCGCCGATGCGATCGTAGCGTGTCGTGGCGCGGACTCCAGCCTTCACCGTCGGCGCTGAGGCGTCAGGACGACCACGTCCGGAGCGGAGAATGCCGGCGTGCGGGCCTCAGCTCAGATGACGCTGGATTTCGCCGACCGGGTGCTTCGTGAGGTCCTTGTCGATCTCGGCCACGATCAGCTTGCGGACCGCGTCGGTGAAACATTCTCGCAAAGTCGCCAGCGTCTTCGGCGGCGCCACGATGATCAGCGCCTTCAAGTCTTCCCGCGCGCGGAGCCGGTCGATCTCCTCGGCCACTTCGGATGCGAATGCCGCTTCGGCCGCGGCATGCCAGTCGGTCTGCCCGACGGCGCTGCGCCGTCCCTGGGTCTGCGTTCTGCCGGGCTCGTCGCTTCCCTGCTCGCCGGTGGGCGGATTGTCCGGCGCTTCGAGAACATGCTCGACCGTTAGATTGGAATTGAACGGGCCGCCTTCGTTTATGAGCACGAGGGCCTTGCGCCCGTCGGCGACGAGGACCCGCGCATGGTGCGGGATCTTGACCGTGGTCATGGCGATTACACTTCCTGCGTTCGATGTCCGAGATCAGAGGATAGCCGCATTGGCGACGCCCGGCTTTGACAAGGATCATGTCCGCTCGCTCCCATGGGGCGAGACCCGACTGATTCGCTCCTTGCCCCCGGGCCGCCTGCCGAAAGCGCGGCCTGGCTATCGCAGGGCCTCCTCCGCCAGGGCGAGGTATCGGCTCGCGAGCGGTTCCCACTTGGCTGGCTCTCTTGGTGCGGCGTCGAGAAGATGGGCGAGGGAAAGCCGTACGCGCAACATCGCGCGAAACGCGGTGTAGAACGCGATCAGTCGCGGCGGCGGGCGATCGCCGAGTTGGTCCGCTACCGCCGCGACAAGGGTCGGGCCGATGGCGGGCGCGCTCAGTATTCGGCATTCCAGGCCGAGAAAGGCCAACTCGTCGAACGGATCGACGAGGCGCAATTCTCGGCTGAATTCGAGGCAATCGAAGATCACGATCGGATCGGTCAGGCAGATGTGCTCCGGTCGCAGGTCACCGTGCCCCTCGACGATGCGGCCGGTCCGCGCCCGCTCCTCGATCAGCGGGCGGTCTTCCGCCATTCTCTGGTCGAGCAGGTCCAGCACTGTCGGAAGGCGCGTGTGATCCACCGCGAAGGCGCGCCGCGTCAGGATCGCCCGGTTTTCCGCCTGCTGCGCCATGAGACGGTCGACATAGGCAGTCGGATCGACGGCCGGATGGTCGGCTGCACGGTAGAACCGCGCCAGGAGAGCCGCGATCTGATCTGTCTCGGCCGCGCCGATTCGGTCTTCTTGAAGCATCCGGTCGAACATGCGGTCCGCCGGCAGACGTCGCATGACCACCAGCCAGTCTACGATGGATCCGCTGCCGCCGAGCGCCAGCGCGCCGGCGTCGTCCTCGGTAAGGGGAACGGTTCCCAGATAGGTCTGCGGCGCCAGCCGCCGGTTGAGACGGACTTCCTCGCGGCAATTCTCTTCGCGGGCCGCCAATGTGGTGAAATCCAGGAACGGGAAGCGGACCGGCTTCTTCAGCTTGTAGACGAGGTCGCCGGCTAGAAAAACCCAGGACATGTGGGTCTCCGTAACGAGGACATCGGCTGGGGCATGATCGTAGGCGGCCGGCTCGCTGAGGAACCGGACCTTGGCTTCGATGGCGCGAGTGTCGGCGCCATCGGGCGGCGACGCGGGGATTTCAGCGGATGTCGGGTCGCTCGGCATGGGACGCACCGAACCAGATATGGGCCGAGATGTCATCGACGCTGCCCGACGCGGCGATCGCGGTCGGCCATGCTTCAGCGGGTTGGCCAGAGTTCCCGCAGAGCCTTGCGCATGGAATTGCGAACCTGCGTGATCTCGCCTTCGGAGATATGCCGGTCGAGCAGCCTGAAAACCGCGGCGATGGCTTCCTCCGTGTCATCGAACGGATCATCGCGGAGATCGTTCTCGACGCGGGCGACGAAATCCTCTTTCGTCCGGTTCCAGGCCGGGGTCGCCGAGGGCTGCCAACCCTCGAAGAAGATGCCGCGAATGAGGACGGGCAACTGCGCCGACAGATCCGCGGCTTCCTCGACCGAAATCGCGTCGCGCAGAGCGTGGAGCACCGATCGAAGCAGTCGCAGGGCGTGACGCTCGAGGCCTTCGTTCAAATCGTCGGCGAGTTCGTTCACCCATTGTTGCGCCTGCTGCGCCCCATGGGAGAAGGCGGGGATTGCGCTATCGTTCATGATCCTGTCCTCCGCACGACAATTCCGATCGCCTTTTATGGGCGCGTCCGCCAAATCCGCATTGCGCCAGATCAAACCGCCGGTCTGCTGCCTTCGGCTCGTGCGACATGCGCCTTGACCGCGGCGAAGCTGTCCGGGCTGATCGAGATCGAGTCGATGCCGCACTCGACGAGGAAGGCGGCGAAGGCGGGATTGTCGCTCGGGGCCTGACCGCAGAGGCCGACTTTCGCGCCGGCCTCGCGGGCCGCGTCGATCATGCTGCGGATCATCCATTTCACCGCCGCGTCCTCCTCATCGAACAATTCGGCCAGAAGGCTGGAATCGCGGTCGACGCCGAGCGTCAGCTGGGTCAGGTCGTTGGAGCCGATGGAGAAGCCGTCGAAGCGTTCGGCAAAACCGCGCGCGAGGATGACGTTGGAGGGGATCTCGCACATGACATAGACCTGAAGCCCGTCCTGGCCGCGCTTCAGCCCATTCTCCGCCATGACATCAAGCACCCGGTCGGCCTCGCCGAGCGTGCGGCAGAACGGGATCATGACGATGACATTGGCAAAGCCCATCTCCTCGCGCAGTCGCCGGATCGCACGACACTCCAATGCGAAGCCTTCCCGGTAACGTGGCGAGTAGTAGCGCGAGGCGCCGCGAAATCCGAGCATCGGATTCGCCTCCTCGGGCTCGAAGCCCTGTCCGCCAACGAGATGGGCGTATTCGTTGGTCTTGAAGTCGCTCATCCGCACGATGCAGGGATGGGGGTGCGCGACGGCGGCGATGCGCGCCAGCCCTTCGGCCAGCCTGTCGACGAAGAAAGCCGGCTTGTCCGCGTAGCCGCGCGTGATGGCCTCGATCTCGGTCCGGACGGCCGCATCGGTGATCGCCGCGAAATTGACCAGAGCCATCGGGTGGATCTTGATGGCGTTGTTGATGACGAACTCCATGCGGGCAAGGCCGACGCCGTCGGCCGGCAGCCGCCACCAGCGCGCGGCGGCGGCCGGATTGGCGAGATTCAGCATGATCTCGGTTCGCGTGGATGGCGCCTCGCCGGGATCGCTTTCCTCGACCGTGATGTCCGCGTCGCCTTCATAGACGAAGCCTTGGTCGCCCTCCGCGCAGGACACCGTGATTGCCTGCTCGTCATGCAGCAGCTGTGTCGCGTCGCCCGTGCCGACGATGGCCGGCAGGCCGAGTTCGCGGCTGACGATGGCCGCATGCGAAGTGCGCCCGCCATGATCGGTGACGATCGCGCTCGCGCGTTTCATGATCGGCACCCAATCTGGATCGGTGGTTTCCGTCACCAATATGGCGCCGTCCACGAAGCGGTCGATTTCGTCCGGAGTGCGGATCATGCAAACCGGCCCCGAAACGATCGCCTGTCCGATCGACAGGCCGGTGCAGAGCGTCCGGCCATGGGCGCCGAGCCGGTAGCTCTTATGCACACCGGCGGTTCGCTGCGACTGCACGGTTTCGGGTCGCGCCTGGACGATGAAGAGCGACCCGTCGCGGCCGTCTTTCGCCCATTCGATATCCATTGGACAGCCATAATGCCCTTCGATCGTCTTCGCCCATCGGGCCAGCGCGAGGATATCGTCATCACTCAGCACCAGGCTTTGCCGCTCGATCAGCGAGGTGGGCACGTTTTTCACCGGCCGCTCACCGCCCTTGGCGTAGATCATCTTGATCTGCTTGGCGCCGAGCGTTTTCTGTATGATCGGCGTGAGTTGCGGATTGTCGAGGAACGGCTTGAAGACCTGGTATTCGTCGGGATCGACGGCGCCCTGCACGACGTTTTCGCCGAGGCCCCAGGCCGCATTGATGATCACCACACGGTCGAAGCCGGTTTCGGTGTCGATGGAGAACATTACGCCCGAACTGCCGAGGTCGGAGCGCACCATCCGCTGAACGCCCACGGACAGCGCGAGCTTCATGTGATCGAAGCCCTTCGCCTGACGATAGCTGATGGCGCGGTCGGTGAAGAGCGAGGCATAGCAACGCCGGCAGGCGTCCAGCACCTTCGCCGGACCCGCGACGTTCAAAAAGGTCTCCTGCTGCCCGGCGAAGCTCGCATCCGGCAGGTCCTCGGCGGTGGCGCTGGAGCGGACGGCGACGTCGACATCGTCGACGTCGGAGCGGCGCGACAGTTCCTCGTACGCCTTCGTGATCGCCGCGGCGGATTCGTCCGGCCAGTCGCCGCGCAGGAATGCCGCCCGAATGGTTCGGCCGGCCTCGGCGAGCGTGATCTTGCGGGCGACCTGTTGCGCGAGCGTATCGCCAATGATCGCCGCGATTCCGTTTGCCGCGACGAAACGTCTGAACATCTCGGCTGTCGTGGCAAATCCAGGGGGAACCGCCACACCCGCGGGGGTGAGCTTCTGGACCATCTCCCCCAGAGAGGCGTTCTTGCCGCCGACTTTGGCGACGTCGACACGCACGATTTCCTCGAACCAGAGTATGTCGCTCTTGGGCATTGTACACCAATCCTGCATCGTCTCCGATGCGGCTTTTCAAGTTCTAGTGGAAGCCGATTTCAACGCCACCGACCAACTGCAGAACGGCCGCCGAAATGGCGATGGCGGGCGAGACTCCGCGCCCGGCGGCTATCGTCTGATCGTCGTCCTGAGACTCGTTTTCCCGCAGGACACAGCTCCATTGAGAGCCGGGACGCGTGCCGCCTCGCAACGTGATAGCCCAGCCGGGCAAAGCCTTCGCCACAAGGGCTAGCGCGCCATCCGTCGACGCGAGGGCATCGCGGGAGTCGGCGGGCTCGGCCACCGCGGGCACGTGCTCCTCGAGCGCGCGGCGAATGTTCGTTACCAGTTCCAGATCCACCTCGTGGGTTGTCGCACAGCGGATCAGCAGACTTTTCAGATCTATCTCGGCCATAGCGAGCGGCCCCTTCCATCGATGATCAAAGATGTTGCCGAGCCTCATCGCCGGTCACGTTGATTCCGCGTGACGGGAGAGCGGTGGACCGAGCCGTTATGTCCGCACCTGTTCTCCCGAAGACCGACACGTACAAGTGTGCGGTGTTTTCGCTGTCTGCGGACGGACCGCACCGAACGCGCTACCGACACAACGACATCGACCAGACCGCCGCATTGACGCGGATCAATGTCGAAGCCGTATCTTCGCCGGCACGTTGCATATCCCGCCGGGCGCGCGCGGCCTGGGGTGCGGAACATGCTTCGGTCTCTCCGGATCGATACGGGCTCAGGGTGAGGAAAATTCCTCAAGGCGTAGCAGGAAAGAAGGCGGGCACAGTGAGATCACCGGATCTGACGCAGGAAGAGCGGGACGCACTCGCTTTGCTGGAGGCGCGAATCGGACATCTGCATGTCCGACAGCGGCTCGGCCTGGAGAAAGACTACGAGGTCCACGTCTTCCGAAGGGGCACGCATTTCTTCCACATCGAAAACTGGTATTCGATCCACGGGCTGATCCGCGGCGGGCTCAAGCTCGTCGGCCTGCATCGACGCGGCCAGCGCAACGCCCACAGGATCCAGGTCCGCCACAACGATGTGCTACTGGCAGGATTGCCTGCGGCGTTCGACGGTTACACCATCCTGCAACTCTCCGATCTGCACTTCGGGATGAGCTCAGGTTTTCTCGGGTCACTCCTGGAGGTGCTCGCGCCGCTTCGTTACGATCTCTGCGTCGTCACAGGCGACTATCGCGCGCTCACCTTCGGCCCCTGGGAGGCCGCGGTCGATGGCCTCTGCGATTTGCGACCGCATCTATCAGGGCCGGTCTATGCGATCCTTGGAAACCACGACACCATCCGCATGGTGCCGGCGATGGAGGCGGCGGGCTATAGCCTGCTCCTCAACGAGTGGGTTCGATTATCGCGCGAAGGCGAGACGGTGTATCTCGCCGGCATCGATGACGCGCATTTCTACCGGCTCGAAAACTATCATCGCGCCGCTCACGACATTCCGCAAAACGCCGTTTCCATTCTCTTATCGCATACGCCCGAGGCCTATCGACACGCCGCCCATGCCGGGTTCGATCTCATGCTGTGCGGCCACACCCACGGCGGACAGATCTGCCTCCCGGGCGGCATTCCCATCCTGACCGATGCGGACAGTCCGCGGGCCATGGCCAAGGGATCGTGGCGCTGGCACGACATGGCCGGTTACACATCGGCGGGGGCAGGCACATCGATCGTGGATGTGCGGCTGAACTGTCCGCCGGAGGTTACCCTGCATCGGCTGCGGCGGGCGTCGCCTCAATAAGGCCGGTCTCGAATTCTGAGCCGGTACAGCAGGACGGAAAGCAACATTTCGAGGAGGACGAACGCGGCGGTCAGGAGCACAATATCGGCAGTGCCCAGATTCAGTTGAGCCTGGAGAACGAGGAGGGGCAGCAAGGACTCCGGAATTTGATCGAGCCCGAACGCCCGCGCATGCACCGCGAGCCCCAGCCGTCGCTTGCAGAAGCTGGCGAAAAGATCGCCCGTCAGCGCCAATGCGGCGAGTATCGCGCCGAGCCTCCAGCCCAAGCCGAGAAGGCTGGCCGCCAGGCCGGCGGCCAGGGTCGAGGCGACGATACCGCGCATGGTCTTTGCCGCGCCAAACAGGCGGCGCCCGTCGAAGAACGTCAAACCGCCATCAAGTGGCCACGCCAGCCGGTTCGCCAGAAGCCTGGTCGCGAGGATCGGAACGCCGTTGGCGACGAGGAGAAGGGCAAGAATTCGAGCAAGCAGAAATGGGTCGGCTATCGTCGGAGATCCTTTGGTCAGCGAAGGCAGTAGTTGGTTCGGCGGCGAACCGGCATTGCGCAACGGCCAAGCATTCCGGTTAGCGCGAACGGTGTCATTGATCCCGCGCAAAGGGTTCGCCGACCGCTGCTTAGACCATCGCTCGGAGTCGACGAGCTGGTTGACGGACGTCAATGCCGCTTAAACGAACTGGCGAATGGTGGAGTGGCCTTGGGAGTCCGCATGCCGGTAGGACGTCTAGCGCCAAGACCACGCGCGCCCGTATATCCACGCGTAGACCGGTGACGTGCGTGCCGGCCGTTACTCCGGTTTTCGGCGGCCTGTTCTCTCCCGCTCCCCCCAGATTTCGATGAGCATGATCGTGATCGTAACGGCCAGTGGCCCCAGAATGAGGCCGGCTGTACCAAACAGGACAAGGCCACCAATCATGGAGATGAATGCGGGAACGGTATGAAGACGGAGCCGGTTTCCGACAAAGATCGGGCGCAGGATATTGTCGATACTGCCGACGACCACGGCGCCCCAAACGGCAAGAATGACCGCCTTGCCCAAGTCGCCGTTCATGGCGAGGAGAATGGCCGCGGGTATCCAGACGATGAACGCGCCCAGCACCGGCACGATGGACAATAGGCCCATCACCAATCCCCAGAGCAGCGGGGTTGGCAAGCCAAGGAACCAGAATATCAGGCCGCCCAATGTGCCCTGGATCGCCGCGACCGCGATCGTCCCGTAAACCGTGGCATGGACCGTATCGAGCACACGCGTGAACAGCCGCTCGGTATCGGCGCCGGTCAACGGCAATCGTTCTGTCAGAAAACGTCTTGCCGTGGCCTGATCGCGCAGGAAATAGAACAACAGGTAAAAGGTCAGCACGAGCTCGATCACCTGCACGGTGGAGTTTCTCGCGAAGGCGGCGCCGGCGTTGCTCAGCCAACTCGCGAGATTCGCCATCATCGCAGGCAGGTCGATCTGCTGCTCGATCCACTGGCCGACCGGCGCAATGCCGGGCTGGGTGTCGAGAAGCTGTTGGATAGCACCCGATCTGAGCCTCTCCTGGATGAGCGAAACGCTCGCTGCCGCCTGTTCGATGAGGCGCTCGACCACGAAAATGGATGGTGCCGCGACGAGGAGGGCGACGATCAGTACCGAAATCAAGGCTGCGAAACTGGGGCGCGTCAGCGCCTCTTCGATCTTCGCATGCAGCCGGGCAAAGAGGATCGCCAGGGTCAATGCCCAGGTGAGGGCACCCAGAAAAGGCGCAGCCAGCAGGACACATATGACGAACCCGGCAATCGTCGCCGCGGCAAGGACGAGGACACCCACGTGTCCGCCTGTCTCCTTGCCCTTGTCTGGCGATGCGATGGGTTCCGTGGTTCGCTGCTTCATCGGAAAGACGCGTTCCTGTCGTGGTTGCGGCCGCGTGATGCTGGATCAGCCTTGGCTCGGCTACACGCCGAACGGATAGGTGTCCGGGACTCCCTTCGGCCGCGGTGCCGGCAGGGGGGTGATTGCCCGCGTTTCTTCGAACCAGACATAAGCGTCGAATTGCTCGGACAGCACCGCCTCGAAATAATGGCTGTAGATCTCCGTTTCCGGACGGTAGACGACGCCGATGGCGCGCTCCAGACGCGGCTTCGACAAAAGCTCACGCATCTCGCCGTGTTTGGGATCGCGCAGGTCCGTCAGTGAGCGCGCGATCCCCGTCTGCCGGAAGACGCGCTCGAAGGAATCGGGCCGCGACGGAAGCACGCGCTTGATCTGCATCCGCCCACCCCAATCGTCCACTGCCGCAACGGTGCCGCGATCGGTGCCGAACCCGATCAGAGCGGCGTCGTCACGGTAGGCGGTCCGGCAGAGTTCGCCGATGTTGAATTCGCCCTGCCAACCCATCGCCGTGGCCGCCGCATTGCCAATGTGGGAGTTGTGCGCCCACACGACGGCCTTCGCCTTGGGACCGTGCGCGTCCATGAGATTTTGAAGTGTATCGAACATGTGCCGGTCACGCAGGTTCCAGGACTCGGTCGAGCCGCGATACATGATGCGGTAGTATCGCTCGGCAGTCGGCACGATGCGGGCATTTTGCGCTGCGTCGAAATAGTCCTCGCCATCCTTGCGCATGTAGTCGAGGCGGTTTTCCCGAATACTCTTGAGCTGTTCCACGACGAATTCTTCGCAAGTGTTGCTATGCCCCAGCACAACCGACCTGCCGTAGAGGGCTGGACCCGCCTGCCAGGGCGTCAGGCAGCCGTAACGCTGTGGTGCGGACTCGGCTGCTGCCGGGTCTACGCGTTCCAGATAGTCGAGGACGGCCGTCATCGAAGCGTACATGGAATAGACCTTGCCTATCCGGTTGATTCCCACACCCACTAGATCTAGTGTTGGGCATGGATGTCCTGGCCCGTGAAGACCTGCCGTTCCCGCAGTCT
>NZ_JAZHLJ010000071.1:0-17167 GCF_036549495.1 Aurantimonas sp. C2-5-R2 | reverse complement strand
TCTCGATCGATGCGCCCATCATCCATGACCTCCGAATCATGGTCGCCCATGGATTCAGAACTCGTCGAAAGACGCAACTGTAATGTTAGGCTGCGGCCTTGCGGTGCTGCAAGCGTCGCTGTTCGATGGTCTTTCGCTTGATCCTTTCTCGTTGCAACAGGATGGTTTGGCCGCGCCCGAAGTAGACGTCGGCGGGTGTGAGATTGTCGAGGCTCTCATGATAGCGGCGATGGTTGTAGCGCTCGACGAAGGCGGCGATCTGGGCTTCGAGATCGCCCGGGAAGAAGTAGTTTTCGAGCAGGATGCGGTTCTTGAGCGTTTGGTGCCAGCGCTCGATCTTGCCCTGGGTCTGGGGATGGTTGGGCGCACCACGGGTGTGGTCCATTTCCCGATCCCGCAGCCAATCGGCCAGCTCGCCGGCGATGTAGCACGGGCCGTTATCGGAAAGCAGGCGCGGCCGCTGACGCACGGTTGCCCGATCGCAGCCCGATGCTGTGAGCGCCAGGTTCAGCGTGTCGGTGACGTCCTCGGCACGCATGGTGGTGCACAGCTTCCAGGCGATGATGTAGCGGGAGAAGTCGTCGAGGATGGTGGAGAGGTAAAACCAGCCCCAGCCTATGACCTTCAAATAGGTGAAGTCGGTCTGCCAGAGTTGATTGGGCGCCGTCGTTTTGTCCCTGAACTCGCTGGCGGCCTTGATCACGATGAAGGCCGGGCTGGTGATCAGGTCGTGCGCCTTGAGCAGCCGATAGACGGAAGCCTCAGAGACAAAATAGCCTTCGGTGTCGGTGAAGGTCACCGCCAGTTCCCGTGGGCTGAGCTCCGGCTTGTCCAGGGCGAGTTCGACTATCCGTTCCCGCACGTCGTCGGGAATGCGGTTCCAGACCCGGCCGGGTCTTGGCCTGCGATCATCGAGCGCTTCGACGCCACCGGTCAGGAAGCGATCATACCATCGATGGAAGGTGGCGCGCGGGATGCCGAGCTTTTCCAGTGTGCGACGCGCCGGCAAGTGGGATCGCCCGACGATCTGGATGATCTCGAGCTTCTCGGATGCGGGGTATCTCATTCGTCGTCGCCCCCATCCGCGATCATGCTTTTTTTAAGCAGCCGCAGTTCCAGCGCCTGTTCGGCGACGACCTCCTTCAGATCACGCGTCTCGCGACGCAGCACCTTGACCTCGTCGGTGGTGGCAGCACGCGCCGTGTCACCCGCCAGCCGCTTTTTGCCGGCTTCCAGGAACTCCTTCGACCAATTGTAATACAGGCTCTCGGCGATGCCTTCCCGACGGCACAGAGCCGCGATCGACTCCTCACCACGCAGTCCGTCCAGCACGATGCGGATCTTCTCCTCCGCGCCATACTGCTTGCGGGTGATCCGGCGAATGTCCTTGATGACCTTCTCCGCCGATGGCTTCGTCGCTTCCATTTTCTGTCTCATCGTCGTTCCTTTGAAAGGCTACGATGAACCAGAAAACCTCCTCTCTCAATTAGCCCAATTCTGTCTCATTGGTGCTGACGCCGGACAGCAAGGTCAAGCTCGTTCGCTTCTGTGAGCTCCGCCCAAACTCGATCCCCCTGGAGATCAAGGTTCCGGTTGAAATCCCCCAGCAGCGCATAGGCCGACTTCTCGCGTTCACGCGCCCGGATCCAGTCGATCAGGGCGGGCTGTTGTTGGAGCAGGATCTCGCAATCACGCCCGCTTTCACCACGCGCACACCCACTTTTCAGATGCACCGAGAGCAGGCGCAACGGCTGGCCATTTTCTGGCCGGAGCGTGATGTCGACCGCAGACCTGAGGTCTCGATCGCCGAGCTGCAGCGCAGTCAAATCGGGGTTGCGGTCGAGCGGGAGATCGCGACGGATTGCGAAGCCGACTGCCTGGCGGACAAGATACTGGCCGTCGGCGTCGAAGCATTCCGTCCGACGGTCTGAGCCCTGGCGTTGTTCAATGACGATGACGTAGTCATCGGCCGGAAGAACGCGTGCTGCGGCCGCCTCATTCTCGACCTCCTGGAAGGCGATGACGTCGGCGTCGAGCGCCTCGGCATACTGACGCAGCTCCTCATAATCCGCTTCGGATCGCGCCTTGCACCCCGTGCCGGACTGCTCGGTCAGATGTTCGAGGTTCCAGGCAGCAACCGTCAGCGTCTCGGCGCCCGGCTGCGACGAGCCGGATTGGGCATAGGCAGATCCCATGAATGCAACCACGATCAGGGTGGCAATGGGGAGTCGTCGATCCATGTGCGGCTTTCCCGAGCAGCGAGTCGCATGACCCTGAGCCAAGGTCGTGACTGCATGATGAAGGTGCCCGCGCGCATGCTCGAGGCGGAGTTTGTCGCCCTCGCTAGTGGCGAAGAAAGTCGATTTCTTCGACGCGACTATCCTCCCCGCGTAGAGCTACCAAAGGGTCGCCAGCCAGCCGCCTCGTCATTGTTCTGCAATGCAACAGGAATTAGATGGCGTTGCCCTCTTTGGGCATTTCCTCCCTAGACCTGGGCCGCTCAGTCTCGCTGAGCGGCCTTTTTCTCACGGCAGCTCCTGGATTCGGCGCGAAGGGTCAGCAGCGTCGCGAAAGGTTCGTCAATCCCACCTGCTTCCGACAAGATCGTCACATCCGCCACGGAAGCGTGCCGCGCGGCAGATGGCGCCCGAGCCGGTCACAAGCAGGGCGAGCCCGAGGACGACAGCGAGCGACAGGGTCGAGACGGCCGCTGCGGCGGGGGAGTTGCCTTCGTACTGCAGCGAGAAATTCATGACGCCGACAGTTTCGACGCCGCTCGACCAGAGCAGCGCAGAGACGGTCAGCTCGTTGAAGGCGGTCATGAAGACCAGCATATCCTCCTCTGGCCTTCAGGCGCCGCGCTTTTGAAGCAAGCGCGGAATGATCGACCTCCCCAGATCTAGCTCTTGCAACCTACAAGCATATTCGCAATATTCGGGGCATGAACGATCACTCAGCCGTAAGCGCCCTCTCCGCCCTTGCCCATCATGACCGTCTCGCCGCGTTTCGGATGCTGGTGAAGGCCGGGCCGAACGGCATGCCGTCCGGCGAGATCGCGGAGCAGCTCTCCATCCCGCCGACGCGCATGAGCTTCCATCTGGCGACGCTGGAGCGCTCCGGCCTGCTGCGCTCATGGCGCGACGGGCGCCGTATCCTTTACGCCGCCAGCTACAACGACATGCGCCAGCTCCTCGCCTTCCTCACCGAAGATTGCTGCGGCGGACATCCCGAGATCTGCGGTGAGCTGATCGCCTCGAACTCACTCTGCCTTCCGGAGACATGCCGATGAGTGCCCCTTTTAACGTTCTGTTCCTGTGCACGGGCAACTCCGCCCGATCGATCATCGCGGAGAGCATCTTGCGAGCAGACGGCTCCGGTCGCTTCAGCGCCTTCTCCGCCGGAAGCTACCCCAAGCCCGACATCAATCCACTGACGCTCGAACTGCTGCGAGATGTCGGCTATCCCAACGAGGGGTTGCGATCGAAGTCGTGGGATGAGTTCGCCCGTCCCGGTGCGCCGAAGATGGATTTCGTCTTCACCGTCTGCGACCAAGCTGCGGGAGAGAGCTGCCCGGCGTGGCCGGGTCAACCCATCACAGGGCATTGGGGCATCGAAGATCCTGCGGCGGTCGAGGGTTCACCGATGGAGCGGCGGGCGGCCTTCGTACGCGCCATGACCTACCTGAAGAACCGGATCCAGGTCTTCACGGCCCTCCCCTTTGAAAGCCTTGAGAGGACAGGCCTCACCGCCCGGGTGCGGGAGATCGGCCAGCTCGACGGAGCGTCCTCGCCCCGATCCGACGTGGCTTGAAGGAGTTCCTGAATGACAATCACGATCTACCACAATCCGGCCTGCGGAACCTCGCGCAACACATTGGTAATGATCCGCCAGTCCGGGGAGGAGCCGGAGGTTATCGAGTATTTGAAGACGCCGCCCAGCCGCGAGTGCTTGCAGGAGCTCGTAGCGGAGATGGGTATCTCCGCGCGCGATCTCCTGCGCCAGAAGGGAACGCCCTATGCCGACTTGGGCCTCGATGACCCGTCGCTCACGGAAGAGCAGCTCGTCGACGCGATGATGGCGCACCCGATCCTGATCAACCGACCGATCGTCGTGACGGACAAGGGCGCAAAGCTCTGCCGGCCGTCTGATGAGGTCCTCAGCCTCCTCGACAACCCTCCTTCCACCTTTACCAAGGAGGACGGAGAGGTCGTACATGCAGACCAGCCGGCGTCATGACCGAGCCGCTTTCAATGAACCTGCCGAACGTCGACCTGGCACAACTTCGGGCCATCGACGTGGCCGCGCTGGCCGGATCCGGCTCCCCCTCGCACCCGCCGCGCATCCTCGTCCTCTACGGCTCGATCCGCGAGCGCTCCTACTCGCGCCTCGTCTCGGAGGAGGCCTCGCGCCTCCTGCGCTGATTCGGCTGCGAGGTGCGCACCTTCGATCCCCGCGGCCTGCCGCTGCCCGACGGCGCCGAACCGGACCACCCGAAGGTCAAGGAACTGCGCGACCTTGCCGAATGGTCGGAGGGGATGGTCTGGGTCAGCCCGGAGCGCCACGGCGCGATGACCGGCATCATGAAGGCGCAGATCGACTGGATTCCGCTTAGCCTCGGCGCCACGCGGCCAACGCAGGGCAAGACGCTGGCGGTGATGGAGGTCTCCGGCGGCTCGCAGAGCTTCAACGCCGTCAACCAGATGCGCATTCTCGGACGCTGGATGCGAATGGTGACGATCCCCAATCAGTCCTCCGTGCCCAAAGCCTTCCTGGAGTTCGATGAAGCGGGCCGCATGAAGCCGTCACCCCTTTATGGCCGCATCATCGACGTGTGCGAGGAGCTGGTGAAGTTCACGCATCTGACCCGCGGCCGCTCGGCCTACCTGACCAACCGCTACTCGGAGCGCTTGGAGAGCGCGGAGGAACTATCCAAGCGCGTCAATCAGCGCTCGATCTGACCCGCCCGCTCCGGGCCCCCGCCGCCCTCGTCATTCCCCTCTCATCCGGCCGGCCACGACGCGTCGACGGGCGAGAGCAGCTTCCGGACACGTCATGCTCGCCCTCGCGATCTTCGTCGCCACGCTCATCCTCGTGATCTGGCAACCGCGGGGCCTCGGCATCGGCTGGTCGGCGCTAGGCGGCGCGGCGATCGCGCTCCTGACCGGTGTCGTCAACTGGGGCGATGTCGCCGTGGTGTGGGACATCGTCTGGGACGCGACCTTCACCTTCGTGGCCCTGATCATCATCTCGCTGATCCTCGACGAAGCAGGCTTCTTCGCCTGGGCAGCGTTGCACGTCGCGCGCTGGGGCGGCGGCAACGGGCGCCGGCTGTTCCCGCTGGTCGTGCTTCTCGGCGCTGTCATCGCGGCCTTCTTCGCCAATGACGGCGCGGCCCTTCTTCTCACCCCGATTGTTCTGGCGATCCTCCTGCGCCTGAACTTTCCGCCGGCCGGCGCGCTCGCCTTCATCGTTGCCTGCGGCTTCGTCGCCGACACGACGAGCCTGCCGCTCGTCATCTCCAACCTCGTGAACATCGTCACGGCGAACTATTTCGACATCACCTTCGGACGCTACGCGGCCGTGATGGTGCCGGTAAACCTCGTCTCGCTCGCCGCCACGCTCCTGGTGCTCTGGGTCTACTACCGCCGTGACATTCCCAGTCGCTACGCCGTCGCCGACCTGGAAGAGCCGCGCTCGGCCATCCGCGACATCCAGGTGTTCCGGGCGGCGATGCCACTGCTCGCCGTGCTGTTGGTTGCCTACTTCGTCACAGGGCCCTTCGACGTGCCGATCGCCGTCGTGACTGGCACCGCAGCCCTGATCCTGATGGCGATCGCCGGGCGCTGGTTCTCGGGCGGGCACGGTGCGGTCGTGCCGCTCGGCAGGGTGCTGCGGGAGGCGCCCTGGCAGATCGTCCTCTTCTCGATCGGCATGTATCTCGTCGTCTATGGCCTCGGGAACGCTGGCCTCACCGACATCGCCGCGGGCGTCCTCGTCTGGCTGGCGGACCGAGGCACGTTCGTCGCCACCGTCGGCACCGGCTTCGTCGTCGCGGTACTGGCCTCGATCATGAACAATATGCCGGCGACGCTCGTGGGAGCGCTAGCCATCGACCGCGCCGAGGTCGCGCCTTTGACGCAGGAACTGATGGTCTACGCCAACGTCATCGGCAACGATCTGGGTCCGAAGTTCACGCCGATCGGCAGCCTGGCGACCCTCCTCTGGCTGCACGTTCTCGCGGCCAAGGGCCAGACCATCACCTGGGGCCAGTACATGCGGGTCGGGCTGACCATCACGCCGCCCGTGCTCTTTGTCACGCTGGTCGCCCTCTGGCTGTGGCTGCCGGTGGTCTCATGACCGAGACCGTCACCGAAGACTTCCCCGGAAGCCGGGGACGCGGAGCCGAGGCTGGGACCGGAAGATCCCCTTATGCCGTGGTCTCTGCGCTCGGGTTCGGACAGATCCTGGCGTGGGGCTCGTCATATTACCTGCTGGCGGTTCTCGCCCCAGCCATCGCCGCCGACACCGGATGGTCGCTCGCTTGGGTCATCGGCGGCCTGTCGATCGGGCTCGTCGCCTCCGGGCTCGTCTCGCCGCGCATAGGGCTGGCGATCGACGAGCGCGGCGGGCGGCCGGTCCTCGCCCTGAGTTCATGCCTCTTCGCGGCCGGTCTCGCCGGGCTGTCCCTCTCGACCTCGCTGCCTCTCTACGTCGGATCCTGGTTGTTGATGGGCCTCGCTATGGGGGCTGGCCTCTACGATGCCGTCTTCTCCACCCTCGGGCGCCATTACGGCGGCTCCGCGCGCCGGTTAATCACCTGGCTGACGCTCTTCGGCGGCTTCGTCGGAATCGGCACCCTATCCTGGCCGATAACGGCGTACCTCGACGCGAGCTTGGGGTGGCGGGGCGCTTGCATGACCTACGCGAGCGTCCACCTCCTGATCGGGCTTCCCTTGCATCTCCTGCTGATGCCCAGACAGGCGGCGCCCGTCTCTCCGGAGAAGATACCATCGACCACCCGAGCGCCTCGCGCGCCCGCGGACCGCGTGCTCTTGATCCTGCTGGCGGCGACCGTGACGTTCGCCAGCGCCATCTCCGGCACGATCTCGGTGCACCTCTTGACCATCCTCCCGGCCAAGGGCCTGACGCTCACCGCCGCCGTCGGCTTTGGCGCACTCGTGGGCCCCTCGCAGGTCGCGGCCCGGATTGTCGAAATGGCAGTCGGGCGGCGCTTCCCCGCGACGATCACCATGCTGGTCTCGACGATCCTCGTCGCGCTCGGGCTCGGCGCGGCCTCGATGGAGCAGCCCGTGTTCGCGGCGGCTTTGGTACTCTACGGCTCCGGCATTGGAATCATGTCGATCGCCTGCGGCGCCGTGCCTCTCGAGGTCTTTGGTCCGAACGGCTATGCGACCTTGATGGGCCTCATCGCTCTCCCGAGCCTGCTCGCGCAGGCGGCCGCCCCGCCGCTCTTGGCGCTTTTCATGGAACAGCGCGGCGCTGACGCAGGACTGAACCTCATTGCCGTCCTCGCCTTGGCGAACGCGCTGCTCTGCATCGTCCTCGCGCGGGCAGCGCGAGCAAAAGAACCGAAGCTATCGCGGCGGTAGCGGGATGTTCGGCAGCAACTACGTCCCTCCATACCTTGCCTTGACCCCGCCCGACACCTGCCTCATCCTGCCGGAATGAGAAAAACGGGAACAAGTCTATTTGTAACTGCTGATGAGATGCGGCTGCCGTCTAGAAGCCGCCGCGCTTTCCTTGCGACCCTTGGCGGCACCATCGGGCTTTTGGCCGCCCCTCGCATCGCTCGCGGCCGGGCTTCGGAACCGCTCTCCTTTGGGCTGACGCCGGTGTTCCTCAGCTCAGACCTCGAGTTGCTGGAGCGCCTCAGCGCTTACCTCTCCGACGCCACAGGATCGCCGGTGCGCCTCGTCACCCGCCGGACGTACCAGGAAATCACCGCGCTGGTCGTCTCCGGACAGGTCGACGCCGCTTGGATCTGCGGCTATCCCTATGTCCAGTACCGGGACGCGCTGTCGCTTGTTGCCGTGCCCCTCTGGCAGGGCAAACCCCTCTACCGCTCCTATATCATCGTCGGCCGAGACCGGGCCGGGGACGACTGGGAGGTCACAAAGGGCGACATCCACGCGTTTTCAGATCCGGATTCAAATTCGGGTTATCTAACGACGACAGCCCTCCTGGCCGAGGACAGTCTCAGGTCAGATGGCTTCTTTTCCAGCACCTTTTTCACGTATGGTCACCGCAACGTGGTGCGCGCGGTCGCCTCCGGCCTGGCTCAATCCGGGAGCGTCGACGGCTACGTCTGGGAGGTGATGCAGGAGATCGAACCCGCGCTGACCGATCGGACACGCGTCCTGCGCAAGTCGGAATGGCTCGGGTTTCCGCCGGTCGCCTGCGCGTCCCACGCAGCATCGAGCCCGCGAACGAAGGCTCTGGGCGCAGCCCTCCTCGACATGCACCGCGACCCGGAAGGCAAGCAGGTCCTGGAACTGCTCCGCCTCGACGGGTTTGCCCCTGCCCAACCCGAGATGTTCGACCGGATCGCCGCGAAGGTCTCACTTCTCGGACGGATGGGATGAGCGGCCCTCTCGCGATGCTCTCCCGACTGCCGGTCACGTTCCGGATCCCGCTGCTTGTCTCGCTCCTGATGATCGTGCTCAGCGCCGTCATCTCGGAACGCGTCCTCAGCCGCCTGGCCGAGACCCAGGCGCGTCACCTGCGTGAATTGGGAGAGGCCTACCTCGAGGGCTTGTCACCCTCCTTGATCCCCGCCGTGCTGCGCGACGACGTCTGGGAGGTGTTCGACACGCTGGACCGCGCCCGGGGTCTCTATCCCGGTCTTCGGCCGACAGGCACCGTTGTGACGGGGATGAACGGCAACGTTCTGGCCGCATCCGACCCGCAGGCGGCGCCGACGCGCTCGACTCTTTCGGCAGCGTTCGAGGCCGACTTTCCGCAGGGCGGCGGCTTGCGTGCGGACGAAGATTCCGAACGGGCTTACCTGCGGCGGGACCTCGTCTACCAAGACCGCACGATCGGCGCAATCTACGTCGTGATCGACACAAGCCCTCTCATTGCCGAACGGCGGGAGGTGCTGGCGACCCTTCTGGCAACGAACGCCGTCGTCACGCTCCTACTGGCGGGCTTCGGCTATGTCGTCGTGAACAGAATGGTGCAACCGATCCGCGTCGTCACCGACCATCTCCGACAAGGCTCAAGCGGCAGCGTCGCCTCGATATCCGAGCGAACCGTCGAAAGGAGCCGAGGCGAAACGAAGCGTCTGTTCGGATCCTATAACAACCTCGTTGCGGCGGTTCGGGAGCGCGAGGTTCTCGCTAGCCGACTTGCCGAAGAAGAGAGGCTTGCCAGCCTCGGACGCCTCGCTTCCGGCATGGCTCACGAGATCAACAACCCGCTCGGCGGCCTCTTCACCGCGCTGGACACGCTGAAGCATCATGGTGAGACCCCCACGGTGCGCATGAGGACGCTCGATCTCTTGGAGCGGGGCCTTGCCGGGATACGGGACGTGGTTCGCTCGGCCTTGGTCAGCTACCGCGCCGGCGGTGAGTTCCGGCCGCTGCGTCCGACCGACATCGACGACTTGAGGCTCTTGGTGGGACCGGAAGTCGAACGCCGGGACTTGACCCTCCGCTGGTCCAGCGACATCGACAGCGAGGTGTCGGTCAAGGCGACCGCCGTTCGGCAGGCCGTGCTCAATCTCCTGCTGAACGCCTGTGCCGCGTCGCCTCCGGGAACAGTCGTCTCCCTGTCCGCTGAAATTCGTCCGGAGTGCCTCGTGGTGACGGTCGACGACAGCGGCCCCGGCTTGCCGGCAACGGCCGCCGCGTTCTTGACGGCGCCGGAGGTCGCGCGCTCGCCCATGGACTCAGGCGCCGGACTCGGGCTGTGGCTCGTGCGGCGGCTGGCCAACGAGCTCGGCGCGTCGATCCAGGCCGACCGAAGCGATTTCGGCGGCGCCCGCGTCAGCCTCCAGATCCCCTACGTGCAGGAGCCGCCCCTTGCCCTTGTCGCGTGAAGGCCAACTGACGAAGCGTCGCATCGGCCTTGTCGAGGACGACGCGATTATGGGCGAGTCGTTGGTCCACCGCCTCGAGCTCGAAGGCGGAGAGGTGTTCTGGTGGCGCGATGGCGCAAGCGCCGTGGCTCAGATGTCCCGCGCCAAGCCCGACATTGTCATCTGCGACATCCGCCTGCCCGATATGTCGGGCGAGGATGTCTTTCGCTCGGCAGCGGGGAACGCATCGCCACCATTTCTCTTCATCACAGCCTATGGCGAGATTGACCAAGCGGTTCGGCTCATGCGAGCGGGGGCAGGCGACTACGTGACGAAACCCTTCGACATGAGCAGCTTTCTTTCGCGGATCGAGGGTCTTCTTCGACCCTCGGAAGAGCTGGCAAGCGGCGTCTTGGGCATCTCACCAGTCATGCTCCGAGTGGAAACACTGCTGCGCCGCCTCGCCGACCGCAGCCCTCCCATCCTGATCACCGGGGAAACTGGCGTCGGCAAGGAGGTCTGTGCCCGCTTTCTGCATGAGGTGTCGAGCGCCGCCTCCCAGCCCTTCATGGCCGTCAACTGCGCCGCGATACCCGGCGATCTCCTCGAGAGCGAGATCTTCGGCCATGAGAAGGGCGCCTTCAGCGGTGCGGCGAACCGCCACCTGGGCTACGCGGAGCGCGCCGGCAAGGGAATCCTATTCCTTGACGAGATCGGCGAACTGCCGCTCACACTCCAAGGCAAGCTCCTGCGGCTCCTGGCCGAACGGACCTTCTTTCGAGTCGGCGGCGAGCAAGCGATCCCGTTTAAGGCGCGCGTCGTCACCGCGACGAACCGCGATCTGCCCGCAGCCATCCGCGACGGCCAATTTCGCGAGGACCTTTACTACCGCATCAACGTGGTCGCGCTCGACATCCCGCCCCTGCGCGAACGTCCGGAGGACATCCCCTGCCTTCTCGAACGCCTCTTCGACGCTCTTTCGGAGGAAGCGGATTCGCCGCTGCGTGGGATTAGCTCGCTTGCCGAAGAGGCGGCGCTCGCCCACGCCTGGCCCGGAAACGTTCGAGAATTGCGGAACCGGGTGGAGCGGGCGGTCGCGCTCGCTGCGGGCGACTGGATCATGCCGGGTGACCTGTTCCCGGAACTCGGCATGGCAGATATGGCGCACTCAATCGAAGTGGCGCCACTTTCCGTCACGAGGGAATCCGCCGAAAGGCGGGCGATCCAGCACGCCCTCGATCGGACCAGCGGCCAAGTCATCGCCGCGGCGCACCTCCTGCAAGTTTCCCGGACCACCCTCTGGGACAAGATGCGGCGGCTTGGGCTAACGGGAGGTGAGTAGCCCTTCCCGAACGTTGTCGGCGCACTGACTGCGTTCGGAATACTGAACCTTCGGCGCCGCAACATGTTCGAGAATCCGGACGCGGCATGGCCGGAGCTGATGCTTGGCCCCTCACAAAGCCATACAGGAGCGTCCTCCGCCTATTTGGCACGTCGCTTGCTGTGTCTCTTCTGCACATGTGTGGGAGGACAATATGCGCAGATGCACCAAGCAGCTTGATATCGGTCGGCGCCAGTTCCTGAGAGGCGGCGCTGTCGCCGCCGCCGGAGCTGCCGCCGCGACCGTGATGCCGGCCCAGGCCCAGGCCCAGGCCCAGGCCGGGATTGGCCTCGCCCGCGTCAGCTATCCGTCGAACCGTCTCGCCAATATTAGCGAGCTGACGGAGAACGAGCCGCTTTACGTGGCCTATCCGGACGATGATGCTCCGGGCGTTCTCCTGAAACTTGGGAAGGCGGTTCCCGAAGGTGTGGGACCCGACCAGGATATCGTCGGCTTCACGACGAGCTGCCCCCATCAGGGCTTCCCGCTCTCCTACACGGCGGACTCTCGCACCTTCAACTGCCCGGGCCACTACTCGGTCTTCGACGCCGAAAAGGGCGGGCAGCAGACCTGGGGCCAGGCGACCCAGAACCTGCCGCAATACATGCTCCGCGTCGACGAAGGCGGCGAGATCTACGCCGAAGGCGTGGACGAGCTGCTCTACGGCCGCCTGTCGAACGTGCTCTGAGGGAGGAACACATGGCTTACAAGAGACAGATCGATCGCCTGCCGATCATTCCCGCCGACGCCAAGGTGCAGACCGTGGTCTGCCACTACTGCATCGTCGGCTGCGGCTACAAGGCCTATAGCTGGGACATCAACCACCAGGGTGGCGTGGCCGCCGCAGACAACGCCATGGGCGAGGACCTCTCGCTACAGCAGCCGCCGCAGTCGGACGCCTGGTACGCGCCCTCGATGTACAATGTCGTCAAGCAGGACGGCCGCGACGTCCATCTGGTGGTGAAGCCAGACCATGAGTGCGTCGTCAATTCCGGCCTCGGCTCGCCGCGCGGGGCCCGCATTGCCGAGATGAGCTACAGCCGCGCCCGCCAGACGCAGCAGCAGCGGCTCACCGACCCGCTGGTCTGGCGCTACGGCCAGTTGCAGCCGACGAGCTGGGATGATGCGCTCGACCTCGTTGCGCGTGTGACGGCGCGGATCGTCAAGGATCGCGGCGAGGACGCATTGGTGGTCTCCTGCGCCGATCATGGCGGCGCTGGCGGCGGCTACGAGTTCACCTGGGGCACCGGCAAGCTGTATTTCGAGGCGATGAAGGTGCGCAACATCCGCATGCACAACCGCCCGGCCTACAATTCCGAGGTCCATGCCAGCCGCGACATGGGCGTCGGCGAGCTCAACAACTGCTACGAGGACGCCGAACTCGCCGACACGATCTTCGTGGTCGGAGCGAACCCGCTCGAGGCGCAGACCAACTACTTCCTGAACCACTGGATCCCCAACCTGCGCGGCACCTCTGCGGGCCTCAAGGACAGCGAGACCCCCGGCGAGGAGCATCCGCAGGCCCGCATCGTCTTCGTCGACCCGCGGCGCACGGTCAGCGTCAACGCCTGCGAGGTCGAGGCCGGGGCGGACAACGTCCTGCATCTTCCAGTGAAGGCGGGCACCGACATGGTGCTGCTCAATGCGATGTTCACCTACATCGCCGATCAGGGCTGGGTAGACCAGGAATTAATCGACGCCCACACCGCGGTGGCGGGGACGCAGTCCGGGGCCGATCAGTCCCAGATGCTGCCGCGCAAGCCCTCCACCAAGGGCCAGCCTGCGCCGCTCACGACCTTTGCCGACGCGGTAGAAAGCAACCGCACCAGCCTCGAGCAGGCGGCGGAGATCACAGGCCTTTCGGTCGAGGACATCCGCAAGGCGGCCGAGTGGATTGCCCAGCCCAAGGCTGACAATTCGCGTCGGCGCACGATGTTCGCCTACGAGAAGGGCCTGATCTGGGGCAACGACAACTACCGCACCAATGGTGCGCTGGTGAACCTTGCCCTGGCGACCGGCAATGTCGGCCGGCCCGGCGGCGGCGTCGTTCGCCTCGGCGGCCATCAGGAAGGCTATGTCCGACCGAGCGATGGCTTCATCGGCCGGCCGGCCCCCTATGTCGACCAGCTCCTGATCAATGGGGAAGGCGCGGTCCACCACATCTGGGGCTGCGACAACTATAAGACGACGCTCAACGCCATGCAGTTCAAGCGCACCTACAAGGAGCGCAGCGACAAGGTGAAGGACGCGATAAACTCGGTCCCCTACGGTGACCGCGAGGGGCTGGTGAACGCCATCGTCGCGGCCATCGACGATGGCGGGCTGTTCGTGGTGGACGTCGACATCGTCCCGACCAGCATCGGCGAGGCGGCGCATGTCATCCTGCCGGCCGCCACGGCCGGTGAGATCAACTTGACCTCGATGAACGGCGAGCGCCGCATGCGCATCACCGAGCGGTACATGGACCCTCCCGGCCAGGCGATGGGCGACGCGATCATCGCCGCTCGGCTTGCCAACAACATGGAGCGGGTGCTGCGCGAAATGGGCGACGAGGCCTATGCCGACCAGTTCCAGGGCTTCGACTGGAAGACCGAGGAGGACGTCTTCGAGGACGGCTACCGCAAGAACGCCGCCGGCGGCGAACACGTCACCTACGACCGTCTGCGCGCCCTGGGTACCAACGGCTTCCAGGAGCCGGCGACGGGCTTCGAGAACGGCGAGATTGTCGGCACCAAGCGGCTCTACGCGGACGGAAAGTTCGGCACGGATGATGGCAGGGCGCTGTTCCTCGTCGCCGAATGGACCGGGTTGCAGGCCGAGGGCAAGGAGGATCAGCGGTCACGCTACCCGTATCTGATCAACAATGGCCGGGCCAATCTGGTCTGGCAGTCGGCCTATCTCGACAAGGAAAACGAGATGGTCATGGATCGCTGGCCCTATCCGTTCATCGACATGCATCCCGACGACATGGCGAAGCTGTCGGTCGTCGAGGGTGACCTCGTGGAAGTCTGGAACGATGTCGGCTCGACCCAGGCGATGGTCTATCCGACGCCGTCGGCCCGGCCTGGCGAGACCTTCATGCTGTTCGGCTATCCGAGCGGCGTGAATGGCAACGTTGTCAATGCCGGCGTCAACGAGCTGATCATCCCGAACTACAAGAACACCTGGGCGAATATCCGGAAGCTGGCGGACAAGCCCGCCTCGGTCGACCACCTCACCTTCAAGTCGAAGGAATACCGGGTCTGACCAAGGAAGGGCGGCGCAAGCCGCCCTTCCTTGGTGGCAACAGGGCAATCGATGGCTAGCATGGCACGAACCGAGGAACCGGGCGCCGATATATGTTCGGATGCGAAGCGCCTGCTGACACCCGCGGAAGCGGCAGCCCGGGTGCTGGCGACACTGGTGCCGATCGCCGGCGTCGAGACGGTTCCTCTCGGCCAGGCACGAGGGCGAATCCTTCGCGGCACGATCACTGCTCCCCGAAGCCTGCCGCCCTTTGACCATTCGGCAGTGGACGGCTATGCCCTCGCAATGCGCGCTGCGGTCGATGAAGGAGCCGGTTTCCGGTTGGTCGGCCGCGTCGCGGCGGGTCGGCCGATGAGCAATGAAGTCCGCCCCGGCGATGCTGTTCGCATTTTTACCGGGGCCGCGATACCATCCGGCTGCGACGCCGTGGTCATGCAGGAGCATGCCGAGGTCTCGGACGGCGTCGTCATGCCCCTCCGCCGCTATCGGGCCGGTGACAATATCCGCCTCGCGGGCGAGGACGTGCCAGCAGGCGCCGATCTGTTGCCGGTCGACACCGTGATCGATGCCAGGCACCTGGCGCTGCTTGCGGCGTCCGGCCTTTCGCGTGTCACGGTTACGCGGCGCTTGCGAGTCGCCGTCCTCTCAACCGGCACCGAGTTGCGGGCGCCAGGCGAGACCTTGAGCGAGGGGGCGATCTACGATTCCAACCGCGTCATGCTGCTGGCGATGCTCGATCATCCGGCCATCGAGACGATCGATGCCGGGATTATCCCCGACGATGCCGCGGGGATCGCGGGTGCGGTCCGGGACGCTGCCGCGAAAGCCGATCTCGTCGTCACCTCGGGCGGCGTCTCCGTCGGCGAGGAGGACCTCGTCCGCAGGTCAGTTGAAGCCGTCGGCGGCTTCCTGACCCCTCTCAAGATCGGCATGAAGCCCGGAAAGCCGCTCGCCTTCGGCCGCATCGGCAATGCCGCCATACTTGGCCTGCCGGGCAACCCGCAGGCCGCGCTGGTTGGCGCCATGATGATCGGCCGACAGGTTGTGGCGGCACTGGCCGGCATGCCAGCGCCAGCTTTGAGCGAGTTGCCGGCGATGGCCGGGTTCGAGCGCCGTGTCACGCCGGGCCGGATCGAGTTCGCTCCCGCTTGCATTACGGGGCGGGACCGCGACGGGACCATCATCGTCGAGACGCTGGGGCGCGGCGGCTCGGCCCGGCTGATGCCGCTCGCCGCCGCCGACGGTTTCTGCGTTATTCCAGCGGATGTCGAATATGTTTTAGTTGGTGATCCCGTCGGCTTCATGTCGATAGACTGCTTGAGCCTTTTTGCCGGGTAGTTTCTGCATTTTTTCTTCCCTGGAATTACCGCCCTAATTCACCGAGAGGGACGGTAGAAGTCCGCTCGGGAATTTCACAGAGCACGTCAGCGACTTGCTCCATACTGCGACGACTTTTCACGCTTCCACTTCTGATCGAGGCTCGGGCATCCAATCCCGTCGCGAGATAGGAGCCCCAGAGCCCGTGCCAACGCGCTTGAATCCGTGGACGGTCGTCACGGGGGAACCACCATCTATGAAGGACCACATCGCTGTCGCCGCGCTTGCCGCCCTCGCTCATAATGATCGCCCTGCCGCCTTTCGCATGCTGGTGAAAGGCCGGGCCGAACGGCATGGCGTCCGGGGCGATCGCCGCAGCTCTCTCCATCCCGCCGACTAGGATGAGCTTTCATCTCGCGACGCTGGAGCGCGCGGGACTTCTGCGCTCATGGCGCGACGGACGGCACATTCTGTACTCGGCGAGCTACGAGGACATGCGACAGCTCCTTGCCTTCTCAGCCTTAGAGTCGGTTTCGAAACTCACGAGGCTCTGGCCAGTCGTCGCACGAGGAGCATGACGGAGGCAGCGTAGAGGAAGGCGGCGGCGGATTGGATTGTCGCCTCGAAGTCCTTGGCGAGACGTCTGTTGCGGCCGATCCAGGCGAAGAAGCGTTCGACGACCCAACGCCTTGGCAGGACGACGAAGCCGACTTGATCGGGCTGTTTCCTGACGATTTCAACGGTGATGTTGGAGGCTGCGGTGACCCGCTCGTGATTGTATCCGCCATCGGCCCAGACGAGTTTGATGAAGGGGAACAAGGGGCGCGAAACCTGAAGCAGCGGCCCGCCGCCGTCCCGGTCCTGAATGTCGGCGGGATGGGGTTCGACGAGCAGCGCGCGCCCGTCGGTGTCGACGAGCGCATGGCGCTTGCGGCCCTTGATCTTCTTTCCGGCGTCATAGCCGCGCGGCCCGCCGGCCTCGGTGGTCTTGACGCTCTGGCTGTCGATGATGGCCGCCGTTGGGCTGGCGTCGCGGCCAACGCGCTCGCGATCGGCCATGACGAGGGCGTGGTTGATCCTCTCGAACACCGATTGCGCATTTCGCTGATTGTGAGCAGCCATTTCAGGCGATCGTGAGCACGTGTTTCACGCGATCATGAGCGGTCTCTTCGGCCGACCTGGTT
>NZ_JAZHLJ010000070.1:0-18175 GCF_036549495.1 Aurantimonas sp. C2-5-R2 | reverse complement strand
GAAAAGTTCATTGCCCCTGCATCGAGGGCCGCGTAACGTTCAACCCGGCATCGCCGCTCAACGAAGTTCAACAAACTTCGGGACATCCCCCCGCTTTCCAGAGTGGGACTACCATCCGACCGGCCAACTCTCGTTTGAGCTCGAACAGGTGTATGTTTTCCGAGGCGCCGCGTTGCGCCGTAGCTTCAACATGCGACGCCATTGTTCGGGACGAGGGGGTCGCAGGTTCGAATCCTGCCACTCCGACCAGCAAAACAAGGGTTTTCCGAAAACCCGAATTCTCCCGACGATAACTACGACACCGCCGAGGCCATCGATCTCATCCATGAGGTCTTCCCGCGCTCGACCGTCGAGATCATACCGGCCAGCGGCGTCCCTGTCGGCTGGATGACCGGATGCCGCCGACGCTCGTTGGCAAACTTCGTGACCAGGCAAAGCCGCGACGGGAATTCTCGGCCGAAATCCAGAAACTCGTCGCGGAAGTCGCGGAACATGTCGTCGCCTGTTGCCGGCCATCACCGACGGCAAACCCAACGACATCGATCGTTACGAAGGTTGCTACGGCATCGAGGATACGCTGATGGCGATCCGAGAAGCTCGGATGTCTAGCCTGCGTATCTTCCGGGTAACGGTTGACGAGGACGCCGGCGACGACGTGCCATTCATCTTTGGCCGCGGCGCCTACGCGATCTTCCCCAATCTGTCTCGACTGCCTGTGGCGCTCCCGGCGATCTATCGCCAGATCACGCGTTAAACCATAGAGAGCGGTTGACCAGCGTTCCGCATTCAGGCCAATCGGGACTATGCCGAGGCGGAGCGGATTGCCGCGAGACAATGGACGGCGCCCGCCGCAAACTCCTGCGCCCGGTTTCGCTCTTTTTCGTCGGCCAACCGGTCGCCGAAGTCGAGATAGCAGTCCAGAAGCAGCTCGCAGAGCGGCGCCATCCGATCCGCGGTCACCGCGGGGGCCCGCTGCAACAGCAGCGAGTCGCCGAAGGGCGCTTGGGAAAGATCGTCCGCGCGGTCGCCTGCCTCGCGCGCCAGCTTGTTCAACGATTCAGCGCCATCATCGCCGGCGATCGCGGCCGCGTTCGCGAGTTGATCAGACAGCCGCCGTTCGAGGATGGCGAGGCTCCAATTCTCCTTCCCGGCGGAAGATGCCGCCCTTTGCGCGTGGAACGCCTGCCTTCGTTCGCGCCGCAGCGTCGCGACGTGACCGAGCTCTTCCCTAGCCATCTGCTCCGCCGCCTCTCGCAATGCGTCCGAAGGCGCGAGCGCCGCGACATAGGTCCAGAAAACGAAAGCGCGTTCCTCGTTGCGAACCGCCATCGAGAACGCCCGGTAGGCGCTCAGCAACTCGGGTGCGATAGTTCCCGCTCCCTCGTCGTCGAAAGTCTCGGTCGGTTCCCAGTGGGTCGTCGAGAAATCCGGCGATGTCGCGCCGATCCTCTCGGACCAGTGCATGACGTTTTCAAGATGCTGACTCTCTTCCCCGACGAGTCGATCGAATACGGCGGCGAGTGACGGCTGGTTTTCCCGGCGCATCCGTTCGGCCAATTCCGAATATCCGGCTATCGCCTCGCGCTCCATCGCATAGGCGAGGGAAAGCAAGTCACCCATGGACTGCACGGCAACAAATGGCTCGAACTTTCGATCCGGCAATTGAGGTCCTCCCAGCATGGCCGCCGGCAGCGTCGCATTTCATGCGAGCAAAGCGTTTGCGCTAGATCAATGATGCCCGCCGGCAAGCCGCTACGGTCCATCCCGATCTGATGTCTCGAGCCGCTCCGATGATTCGGCGCCCCATAACACTTCCCTGCAACTCTCCAATCGCCTGAGGGAACCGGTAGGTCCACATTGAACTGCGCCCATCTCCCCATGTTCCGAGGCTTTATCGCCAGAGCCGGGTCGGCTGTCCTTTTGGCGACCGCGGCGCTCGCCATGCTCCTGGCGATTTCGTTTCAGGCGTCCGCCGCAGGGCGGCTCGCGGAATTTCTTCCGAAAGCGAAACCCGCCGAAATTTTCGAAGGCGCTGACCGGTTCGGCGAGCTTCAAAGCGATCCGCCGATTGTGCCCGTCTACCGCGGCGATGAAATCGCTGGATACGTCTATCTCAATTCCGATTTCACCAGCGCCATCGGCTATTCGGGCAAGCCGATCCAAATCCTTGTGGGGATCGACGGGCAGGGCGTGATTCGGGGCTTCAAGCTCGTCGAACACAAGGAGCCGATCGTCTTGATCGGCATCCCAGAGGCCAAGGTCATCGCGTCGCTGAATTCGCTGATCGGCAGGGATATGGGCCGCGTGGCGGCCGGGTCCGAACGCCCCCCGCAGGTCGATATCGTCAGCGGCGCAACGGTCACCGTGCTCGTCATGGGTGACAGCGTCGTGCGATCCGCCGTCCGGCTGATCCGCAGCGGCCGCCTCGGCGGAGCTGCCGCCGAGGCCGGGGTCACAGCAGCCGCAGCGGAGGAGAGGACGCTCGACCTCTCCAAATCCGAGATCCGCGACTGGGAGGCTTTGGTTGGCGATGGGTCGGTGAGAAGCCTTCGCCTCACCGTCGGCGAAGTCTCTGAAGCCTTCGCGCAAGCGGGCCAGAGCCAGGCGGCGGACCGGCCCGAGACGAAAGACCCCGCCGATCGCTTCATCGAACTCCATGTCGCGCCGGTCAGTGTGCCGTCGATCGGCCTCAGCCTCCTCGGGCAGCGTGGTTACGAGCGGCTGCAGAAAAAACTGAAGCCGGACCAGCAGGCGATCGTCGTCGCTGGCGACGGAGCCTATTCCTTCAAGGGCTCGGGCTATGTGCGGGGCGGTATCTTCGATCGGATCGAGTTGCTCCAGAACGGGCAGGGCGTCCGGTTCCGCGACCGCAATCATACGCGGCTGGGCGACCTTGCCGCGAAGGGTGCTCCGAAGCTGCGCGAAATCGCGCTGTTCCTCGTTCCTGATGATTTCAACTTCGACGTTACCGAGCCGTGGGAACTCCAGTTGCTCGTCCAGAGAAGCTTCGGCGCGCGAGAGAAGGCGGTGCTTCCCTTCGAACTGGGCTACACCCTGCCGGACCAGTATGTGACGGTTGTAAAGACGCCGGTTCCGGAACCGAAAGCACAAACGGAAATCTCCGACCCCGTTCAGGCGAAGGCTGGCGAAACCACCGGATTGTCGCCGTTTGCCGACGACGAACCTCTCTGGATCAGGATGTGGCAGATGAATGCGGTGTCGATCGGCATCGTCGCTGTCGCGCTTCTCGTTCTCACGGCGATCTTCTTCTTCCAGGATTGGCTGGTGAGGCGTCCGGTCCTCTACACTTGGGTGCGGCGGGGCTACCTCGTTTTCACCCTGGTTTGGCTCGGCTGGTATGCCAACGCGCAATTGTCGGTGGTCAACGTCTTGACCTTCGCGAACGCGCTGATGACCGATTTCAACTGGGAATTCTTTCTCTCCGCGCCGCTCGTGTTCATCCTGTGGGCGACGCTGGCGGCCGGGCTGCTGTTCTGGGGGCGCGGACCCTTCTGCGGCTGGCTGTGTCCGTTCGGCGCCCTTCAGGAACTCACCAACAATCTGGCGCAGTGGCTGAAAGTGCCGCAGATCAAGGTTCCCTGGGCTCTGCACGAGCGGCTGTGGCCGATCAAATACATCATCTTCCTGGGACTTTTCGGCCTGTCGCTCTATTCGGTAGCGCTGGCGGAGATGTTTGCCGAGGTCGAGCCGTTCAAGACGGCGATCATCCTGAAGTTCGCTCGCGAATGGCCCTTCGTGATCTTCGCGCTGACGCTTCTCGCGGCCGGGCTGTTCATCGAGCGGTTCTATTGCCGCTATCTCTGCCCGCTCGGCGCGGCGCTCGCCATTCCCGGCCGCATGCGGATGTTCGAATGGCTGAAGCGCTGGCCTGAGTGCGGCTCGCCCTGTCAGCGCTGCGCCAACGAATGCCCGGTGCAGTCGATCCATCCCGAGGGCCAGATCAACGTCAATGAATGCATCTACTGCATGCATTGCCAGGAACTTTACCACGACGATCACCGCTGCCCGCACATGATCCAGGTGCGGTTGAAGCGCGAGAAGTTCGCGGCGCTGTCCTCCCCGTCCATGCGAGGGAAAGAGCCCGCCAAACCCGTCATCTCCCACAAGGGAGTGCCCGTCGAACGGCCCGGCAGGGTCGAGACGACGCCGTAGTCAGGCGATCATAGGAGACCGATATGTCGCAAGAAGAAACCAAACATGGATTGAACAGGCGCCAGTTGCTGGGCACCACTGCGGTAGCCGCGGCCGCCGGAGCCAGCGGGGTCGGCGGAGCGCTGACACTCGCCGGGTTGGGAGCAACGCCGGCCGCGGCGCAGGATACGTCGGCCGCGGGCAACACTTACGAGGTGAAGCCGGGCGAACTCGACGAATATTATGTTTTCTTCTCCAGCGGTCAGACTGGCGAGATCCGCATCGTCGGCGCGCCGTCGATGCGTGAGATGATGCGCATTCCGGTGTTCAACCGCTGCAGCGCCACGGGTTGGGGACAGACCAACGAAAGCCGGAAGGTGCTGACCGAGGGCCTGTTGCCCGAGACCAAGGAGTTTCTCAAGGACCGGGGCGACATCTATCTCAACGGCGACCTGCACCATCCGCATCCGTCCTTCACGGACGGCACCTATGACGGCCGTTATCTCTACGCCAACGACAAGGCCAACACGCGCGTCTGCCGCATTCGTCTCGACGTCATGAAATGCGACAAGATCATCGAGTTGCCGAATCAGCACACGGTACACGGCCTGCGCGTCCAGAAATATCCGAAGACCGGCTATGTCTTCTGCAATGGCGAAGACCGCGTTCCGATCCCGAACGACGGCAAGATACTGGACGACAAGTCGCAGTATCACGCGATCTTCACGGCCGTCGACGGCGAGACGATGCAGGTCGCCTGGCAGGTGAAGGTGGACGGCAATCTCGACAACGTCGATGCCGACTACCAGGGCAAGTATTGCTTCGCCACCTGTTATAATTCGGAAGAGGGCGTCAACCTCGCCGAGATGATGGAGAAGGAACAGGACTGGGCCGTCATCTTCAACATCAAGCGCATCGAAGAAGCCGTCGCCAATGGGGATTACGAGGAGATAAACGGGGTGCCCGTTGTCGACGGCCGGCACGGCTCCCCCTTCACCCGATACGTTCCGGTTCCCAACAGTCCGCATGGCATGAACACCGCGCCGGATGGCATCCACGTCGTGGCCGCCGGCAAGCTGTCGCCCACGGTGACGGTGTTCGACGTGCGCAAGTTCGACGATCTGTTCGACGACAAGATCGAGCCCCGTGACACGGTCGTGGCCGAGCCGGAACTGGGGCTTGGGCCATTGCACACGGCCTATGACGGTCGCGGCAACGCCTATACGACGCTGTTTATCGACAGCCAGATCTGCAAGTGGAACATCGAAGACGCCAAGCGGGCGTTCCTGGGCGAGGCTGTAGACCCGATCAAGCAGAAGCTCGATGTCCACTATCAGCCGGGCCATAATCACACTTCAATGGGGCAGACCAAGGAAGCCGACGGCAAGTGGCTGATCTCGCTGAACAAGTTCTCCAAGGATCGCTACCTGAACGTGGGACCGCTCAAGCCCGAGAACGATCAGCTAATCGACATCTCAGGAGACGAGATGGTGCTCGTGCATGACAATCCGACCTTCGCGGAGCCGCACGACGCCACGCTCGTGCATCGCTCCAAGATCGACCCGGTGCATGTGTGGAGTCGCGACGATCCGTTCTTCGCCGACGCGGTGAGCCAGGCGGAAGCTGACGGCGTTGATCTGATGGGAGATTCCAAGGTCGTCCGCGACGGCAACAAGGTCCGTGTCTACATGACCTCGACTGCTCCCGTATTCGGCCTGGAAAGCTTCACCGTCAAGCAGGGTGAGGAAGTCACCGTCTATATTACCAATATCGATGACGTGGAGGATCTCACTCACGGCTTCGCCATCGTCAACTACGGCATCAACATGGAAGTCGCGCCGCAGGCGACCGCATCGGTCACTTTCATGGCGAGCAAGCCAGGCGTCTACTGGTACTATTGTTCCTGGTTCTGCCACGCCATGCACATGGAAATGAAGGGCCGCATGTTCGTTGAGCCGCAGGGCGCCTGAGCCAATGGCACGAACAAGTATAGCGATACTGGGGATGGCGGCCGTTCTGGCTGCCATCCTGGCACTGCCGGCAACGGCGGCGCGGATCGTCGCGCCCGCAGGGAATGCCGATCTTCAAGTCATACTGGATTCGGCGTTGCCGGGAGACGTGATCGCGCTCGAGAGCGGCGAACACAAAGGGCCGGTCACGATCGACCGGGCACTGACGATCGAAGGCGAGCCGGGCGCGGTGCTTCGCGGCAATGGCCTCGGCCATGTCATTACGGTCGAAGCGCCCGACGCGGTGGTGCGCGGCCTCGAGATCAGAGGGTCCGGAACCAACCTGGAAACGATGGATGCCGGCGTATTCGTGACCAAGACCGCGCGGGCGGCGCGCATCGAGGACAATACGATCGTCGGCAATCTCTACGGAATCTTCTTGCATGGGGCCGAGGATTCCGTTGCCAAAGGCAATCGCATCATCGGCATTCGCGTTGGCCGCACCAACGAGATGGGGAACGGCGTCTCGGTTTGGAATGCGCCGGGCGCCAAGGTTATCGGCAACGACATCAGCTTCGGCCGCGACGGCATTTTCACCAATGCCAGCAAGCGCAACGTCTTCAGCGGCAATCGCTTTCGCGATGTCCGCTTTGCCGTCCACTACATGTACACCAACGACAGTATTATCAGCGACAATGTTTCGGTCGGTAACGCCATCGGCTACGCGATCATGTACTCCAACAATCTGACCGTGACCGGCAATGTGTCTGACGGCGATCGCGACAGCGGGCTGCTCATCAACTATGCGAATGGTTCGGAATTCGCCGGCAATGTCATTCGCGGTCGTCCGCAATCGATCGAGCGATGGAAGACGGCCGGCAGGCACGACGCGGCAGACGGCGCGTCGGTGCCGAACGACGCCAAGGCGCCGCGAGTCGCGGGTGCCACGCGCATCGGTCCGGAGAAATGCGTCTTCATCTACAACGCCAACAAGAACAGCTTTCGCGACAATTGGTTCGAGGGTTGCGAGATCGGCGTCCACTTCACCGCCGGTTCCGAGGGCAACACGATGACCGGCAACGCCTTCGTGAGAAACCGCAATCAGATCAAATATGTGGGCACCCGCCATCTCGACTGGTCGACCGAGGGGCGCGGCAATTACTGGAGCGACAACCCGGCCTTCGATCTGAACGGCGACGGCATCGGCGACGGCCCCTACCGGCCAAACGGTCTGGTCGACAGGGTGCTGTGGACGGCGCCCCAGGCCAAGGTTCTCGTCAACAGCCCGGCGGTTCAGGTGATCCGCTGGGCGCAGGCCCAGTTCCCGGCTTTGCTGCCCGGCGGCGTGGTGGACAGTCACCCGCTGATGGCGCCGCCCGAAACGATGCGAACGGAGCGATAATGGCTGAAACGGTTCGTGTTGAGCGGGTGGCCAAATCCTATGGCGGGATCGAGGCCGTCAGCGACGTGTCCTTTGCGCTGAACGAAGGCGAGACGGTTGCGCTCGTCGGCCACAATGGTGCCGGCAAGACGACGCTGATCAAGTTGATGCTCGGGCTGATCCGGCCCAGCGCGGGAACGGTGCGCGTGCTCGGCGAGTCGCCCGCCGCCGGGGAGTTCGCGGCGCGCAAGCGGCTTGGCTATCTGCCGGAGAGCGTTTCCTTCAACATGGCTCTGACGGGGCGCGAAACTCTCACCTTTTATGCCAGGCTCAAACGCGCGCCGCGTGCCCTCGTTGCCGACCTGCTCGATCATGTGGGGCTGACCGACGCGGCCGACCGCCGCATCGGCGCCTATTCCAAGGGAATGCGCCAACGTCTCGGCCTGGCGCAAGCGCTGCTAGGCGACCCGAAGGTGCTGCTTCTCGATGAGCCGACGACCGGGCTCGACCCGGCGCTGCGGCGCAGCTTCTACCGCATCGTCGACGAATTGCGGTCACGGGGCGCGACGGTTCTGTTGTCCTCCCACGCCCTCACGGAACTCGAGGGCAAGGCGGACCGGATCATCATCGTTAACCGCGGCATCAAGATCGCGGATGGGACGATCGAGGAGCTGCGCGGCATCGCCCGGCTGCCGACGCGGATCCGTGTCAGGCTCAGGGAGGACGATGCCGACCGGGCGGATGACTGGATGAATCAAACCGGCGGATGGCGAAGGATCAACGGTCATGTGCTGGAGATCGACGCCTCGCCGGAAGACAAGATCATGCTGCTGCGCAAGGCGGCCGCGAGCGACGCGCCGGTAACCGATCTGGACGTGATTCCGCCGACGCTCGACGAGCTTTATGCCCATTTCCTGGGTGCGCAGGAGGTTGTCGAATGAGGAACGTTCTCATTGTTGCCGGCAAGGAAATTCAGGAGGGCATGCGCAACCGTTGGGTGCTCGCCACGACGCTGCTGCTTGCTGCGCTGGCGCTGACGCTGACCTTTCTCGGCAGCGCGCCTACCGGCGATGTCGGCGCCGGGGCGCTCGACGTGGTGATCGTGAGCCTGTCCAGCCTGACCATCTTTCTGGTGCCGCTGATCGCCCTCCTGATCTCGCACGATGCCGTCGTCGGCGAGATGGAGCGCGGCACCATGCTTCTGCTGCTCAGCTATCCGATCGGCCGCTGGCAGGTGATCCTCGGAAAATTCGTCGGGCATCTGGCGATCCTGGCATTCGCCACGCTGCTCGGCTACGGGGTAGCGGCCGCCGCGCTCGCCGCGACGGGCGCCGCGATCGATGCGGCGAGCTGGTCTGCGTTCCTCTCCATGATCCTGTCCTCGATCATGCTCGGCGCGGTGTTCATCGCCATCGGCTATCTGGTGAGCGCGCTGGTCGGCGAACGTGGCACAGCCGGCGGAATCGCCGTCGGCGTCTGGCTGCTGTTCGTGCTCATCTATGACATGGCGCTGCTCGGCATTCTGGTCGTCGATCAGGGGCGGACGATCACGGCCGACCGTTTGAATATTCTCCTGCTGCTCAATCCGACCGATGCCTATCGGTTGCTGAATCTCGGTTCGGGAAGCGCCGGGGCGCTCTCCGGCATGGGGGGCATTACCGAAAATGTCGCGTTGAGTCCGGTCATGCTGACCGGTGCGCTCGCTCTGTGGACGCTCGTGCCACTGACGGCGGCGGTGCTGGTGTTTTCGAGGAGAGAATTATGAGGATCGCGGTTCTCGCCGGACTCG
This sequence comes from Aurantimonas sp. C2-5-R2, assembly GCF_036549495.1. Lineage (NCBI taxonomy): Bacteria > Pseudomonadati > Pseudomonadota > Alphaproteobacteria > Hyphomicrobiales > Aurantimonadaceae > Aurantimonas > Aurantimonas sp. C2-5-R2. The sequence goes on along the minus strand of NZ_JAZHLJ010000070.1, from coordinate 8,904 downwards.
TGGCTTTCGTCCTGACCCTCGCCGGCTGCGGCGGCGAGGGTCAGGCAGAGGCGCCGGCGCCCTTCGCGCTGACGGAAAGCGCCATCGGTCGCTATTGCGGGATGAACGTTCTGGAACATCCGGGACCGAAAGGGCAGATCATCCTGGCAAAGGTGCTGGAACCGATCTGGTTCTCCTCGGCGCGCGATACCGTGGCCTTCACCCTGCTGCCCGAGGAATCCAAGAACATCGCGGCGATCTACGTCTCGGATATGGCCGTCGCCGAGAACTGGGACGCGCCCGGAGCGGAGAACTGGATCGACGCCAGACAGGCGTTCTTCGTGATCGGCAGTTCAATGAGCGGCGGGATGGGCGCGCCGGAGACGGTACCCTTTTCGACGGAAGTCGCGGCGCGACGCTTTGTCGAGGACAATGGTGGCGAGATCGTCGGATTCGCCGATATTCCCCCCGATTATGTGCTCGGAAGCGCGCCGAACGAAATCGAATCCAACAAGTAATCGCCTTGGCCCTTCGGGCCGCCAAACCGTTAGGACGGTCTCATGGCTGAACACCTCAATCGCCGACGCGTCATCGCCATAATGGGCGCCGCCGCCGGCCTGGGTCTCATCCCGTTCGGACGCGAGAGCATGGCCGAAGCCCATGCCGTCACCTGGCGCGGACAGGCGCTGGGGGCACCGGCGTCGCTCACCCTGCATCACCATGACCGGGCCGAGGCTGAGCGATTGATTGACGGAGCCGTGGCCGAAGTCCGACGCCTGGAGCGCGTTTTCAGCCTCTATCGGGACGATTCCGCGCTGGTCGAATTGAACCTGACGGGCGCTCTCGTCGCGCCGCCCGCGGATATGGTGACGCTGCTGGAAGCAAGCCGCGCTTTCCGGGATCTCAGCGAAGGCGCGTTCGATCCAACCGTTCAGCCCCTGTGGATGCTGTATGGCGAACATTTCGCGGCGCCTGGGGCCGACCCGTCCGGTCCATCCGAGGAGCGGTTGCGGGAGGTGGCGACTCTGGTGGGGCTCGATGGCGTCAGGTTCAGCCGCGACCGGATCGCCTTCGCCCGCCATGGGATGGCGCTGACCTTCAATGGCATCGCGCAAGGGTACATCACCGACAAGGCGGTCGAATTGCTGCGAAGCGGCGGCATCACGAAAAGCCTTGTGGACATGGGCGAAATTCGCGCGCTCGGCACGCGCCCGGACGGTTCCCCCTGGCGCGTCGGTGTCGCAGCCTTGCAGGATGCGAGGGAACCTGAGGCGGTCCTCGAGATCGTCGACAAGGCGGTGGCGACCTCGAGCGGGGGAGGATTTCACTTCGATGGGGCAGGGCGGTTCAACCATCTGCTTGACCCGCACGACGGCCGACCGGCCCGGCTCTATCGGAGCGTGACGGTGGTCGCGCCGAAGGCCACCGAAGCCGATGCCCTCTCGACCGCCTTCAGCCTGATGGAGCGGACGTCGATCGAACGCGTTCTAAAGACCCGTCCCGAGTTGGAGGTCCATTTGACCGCGCGTTCAGGCGACCGTTCGCGCCTTCATGGGAACGCATGAACGGTTCGTGAGGAACGCGGCTTCGTTGGTAGCTGGCGCCGGGGTGAGATCGGCCTTGACGGCGTCGCGGTCTTTCATCCGGCTCGATGGGTCCCACTCCGCGCCCGCTTGTCCGAACAGGAAGCCGTTGGCGAAGCGCCGTTCCGGCGCCCAGACCTCGATGTCGACGCCATATCCTGCCCCGGCAGCCGCCAGCGTCGCGACGGACGCGAAGGCGAGTTCGGGCGGCAGGCAAAACGATATTCCCCCGCGCCGGGCAAGAAAGCCCAGCGTGCCCTTGTTGTAGATATTGACCAACGGGCCTACCGTGAAGGGCGTACCCGGCGCGAGATGGCGCAACGCCGTGAGATCATTGACCTCGACCGCAGGCCGGACTCGGCCAATTCAGCCAACATCCTCCCACTTAGTTGCCGCCGCGACCTTCAGCCGTGATTCCCCATTATCGGCGTTTGCCGAGGGGGGCACGGAGCTCGCCAGACGCTTGCTGCTTAAAAAATGTGCATGTAAAAAACAAATGCAGGTTGATTGACATTGAAAGGCGCGCTGATACGCTTCTCGCTCAAATACCGGCCCTGACCGCCGGACGGCATTCGAGCCCCGTGCGCCAAGATCGACTGATCGACCTTGGCGCGCGGGGTTTTTTGTTTGAGGCTTGTGGTGAAGCAGCGGATCGAAATCGGCATCTTGTACTCACGCTCGGGCAACTACCGCCTGTTGTCCGAGGCATGTCGTGACGGTGCGATGCACGGTATCGCCACGGTCAACGCCGATCCGGCGTCCGGCGTAGAGTTCGTTCCGGTGGAGCGTGATCCAGGAGGACAGATCGATCGCTACGCGCCTCTGTGCGAGGGCATCCTGCGGACTACGACGGCGCGCCACGTCGTCGGCTGCATCACGTCCTGGAGCCGCAAGGAGGTGATTCCGGTTCTGGAAAAGACCGGCGGGACGTTGTGGTATGCTTGCCCCTACGAGGGCTTCGAGTCGAACGAACATGTCGTCTACATGAACGCCTGTCCGAACCAGCATCTGGTTCCGCTACTCGGCTATATCGTGCCGCGCTTCGGCCGTAACGCGTTCCTCGTCGGCTCGAACTACATCTGGGGGTGGGAAACCAACCGGGTGGCGCGCGACCTCGTCGGCGATGCCGGCGGCCAAATCCTCGGCGAACGCTACCTGCCGCTTGGCGATGTCGACGTCGGCCGGCTGATCGACGAAATCCGGGCCACCCGCCCCAGTTTCATTCTCAATCACCTGATCGGGCCGTCCTCCTACGCGTTCTTTGCGGCCTATGAACAACTGACGCGGGACGACCCATGGTTTTCCGCGGAGACGTGCCCGATCCTGTCCTGCAACCTGACCGAGATCGAACTGCCGGCGATCGGCGACGCCGCACAAGGGCACATCGCCGTCGGCCCGTTTTTCGATGACGGGACAACCCGGTGGCCGCAGCGAACGGCGAGTTCGGAACAGCCCGTTCAGCCCCGTCCGTCCTCCTTCTTCGTTTCGGCCTTCAGTTCGGTCATCGTCCTGGCCGACATGCTGTCGGCCGGCGAAAACCAAGGCAATCTCGATTTTGCCGGCCGGACGTTCGCGACGCCGCTCGGACCCATCGCGATCGATCCCCAGACGCAGCATGCCAGCCTACCGGTCAAGATCGGTCGCGTCGTCGGCCAGGCTTTCGAGGTGGTTGAAGAGGTCGCTGAGCGGATCGATCCCGATCCCTATTTGTCGCGCTACGACCCGCTCGCCACCTTCGGCCGCCCGAACCTGAGGGCCGTGTCATGACGCGCCGCGACCGTATCCCCAATCTCGGCGGCGCTACGGCCTACATTCTGCATCGCCCGCATGGCGCGACCGCCGCTCTGGTCCGTCAGTTGACCGCCATCGGCCTGTCGCCGGTCGAGTGCTGGCCGGATCTCCCGCCCGAAGCGCTCGGTGCCGATTTCGTGTTCTTCGACGCGGATATGGGCTTCGACGCGCAATTCGCCTGGGCGCCTGGCGAGGCCCCCATGCCGATGATCGCGCTGATCGGCTCGGAAGCGCCGGGCCGGATCGAATGGGCACTGTCGCACGGCGCCGACTCCCATTTGGTGAAGCCGGTTGGCAATTCCGGCATCTACAGCGCGTTGCTGATCGCCCGCCAGGGCTTCGAGGCGCGCCGCAGTCTGGCCGACGAGGTGAGGGGCCTCCGGGCACGGGTGGCCGAACGCCAAACCATCGTCCGGGCCGTGGTCGCACTGGCGGCCGATGGCGTCGGCGAGGATCGAGCCTATGCGCAATTGCGGGTCTTGGCGATGAACTGGCAGACGACCATCGAGGAAGCGGCGCGGAAATTCCTTTTGCTGGGACAGGACCGGGAACCGGGGGAGCGCGATGAGCGATCAACTGGTTTCTGAACCGCTGCGGCCGGATGCCGTTCCAAGGCTGAGGCGCAAGGGCATCCTAGCGCAACTCCTCGCCCGACCACTCGCGGTTGTTGGACTGGCGATCATCGTCGTGACCGTTGCGGGCGCGCTGCTCGCGCCCTGGCTCACTCCCTACGATCCGAACGACCAGCTCTTCGATGGTCTGACGCTGGAAGGTGCTCCGATGGCGCCAGGCGGCGCCTTCGCGCTCGGCAGCGACCTTTTAGGGCGCGATCTTCTGACGCGCATTCTCTACGGCGCGCGCACCTCGCTCATCATCGGCATCGCCGCCAACGGCGTCGCGCTGCTGATCGGCACGCTGGTCGGCGTCACTGCCGGGTTCTTTCGGGGATGGACCGGGACGATCCTCATGCGCTTCACCGACCTGATGATGGCGTTTCCGGCTCTGCTGCTGGCGATCTGCCTTGCCGCGGTGCTGTCGCCGAGCCTTTGGATCGTCGCGCTGGTGATCGCGCTGGTCAATTGGGTGCAGACCGCCCGTGTCGTCTACACCGAGACGAGTTCGCTGGCCCAGCGCGAATTCATCGAGGCTGAACGCGCGATCGGTGCCGGCACGCTACGCATCCTCTTTCGCCACATCCTGCCGCATCTCCTGCCGACGATCATCGTCTGGGGAACGCTCGGCATCTCGACGACCGTCCTCCTGGAAGCGACGCTCTCCTATCTCGGGGTCGGCGTGCAGCCGCCGACGCCCTCCTGGGGCAACATCATCTTCGAGAACCAGACCTACTTCCAGGCCGCGCCCTGGCTGGTGTTCTTTCCCGGCGCGGCGATTCTGACGCTGGCGCTGGCCTTCAACCTCGTCGGCGACGCGATGCGCGACATCCTCGACCCGACGCAACGGGGGAGACTGTCGTGATCGCCTATCTCGCCCGGCGCCTCTTCCAATCCATCCTGATTCTCCTCGGCGTCTCGCTGATTACCTTCGCGCTCTTGTATCTGCTGCCGGCCGACCCCGTGCGCCAGATCGCCGGGCGCAGCGCGACGCCGCAGACGGTGGAAAACATCCGCCGCGAACTGGGCCTCGACCAGCCGTTCCTCGTCCAGTATGGCCGCTATCTCCTAGGCCTCGTCCAGGGCGATCTCGGCCGGTCCTATCTGCAGCGCTCGGAGGTGACCACGCTGGTCATGGCGCGGCTGCCGGCGACCCTGCTGCTGATGGCTGGCGCGATCGCCTGCGAGCTCGCACTCGGCTTGACCATGGGCCTGATCGCCGCGGTCAAACGCGGCACGGCGACCGATCAGGCACTGATGGTCGGGTCCTTCATCGGGGTCTCCGCGCCGCAATTCGTCGTCGGTCTCCTACTCCTTTACGTCTTCGCAGTGCGGCTCGACTGGTTCCCGATCGGCGGCTACGGCACGTTTTCGCATCTCGTCCTGCCGTCCGTCACGCTCGGCATTCTCGGAGCCGGCTGGTACTCGCGGATGATGCGTTCGTCGATGATCGACGTCCTGCGCCAAGACTATATCCGCACCGCACGCGCCAAGGGTCTGGCGCGTTCCACGGTGCTGTTCCGGCATGCGCTGCCGAATGCGATCCTCCCGGTGATCGCCATGATCGGCATCGACATCGGCCTGTTCATGAGCGGCATCGTCGTCGTCGAAAGCGTCTTCGGCTGGCCGGGCATCGGTCAACTCGCCTGGCAGGCGATCCAGCGCGTCGACATCCCGATCATCATGGGTGTGACGCTGGTGTCTGCCTGCGCCATCGTCCTCGGGAACCTCCTCGCCGACATCGTCACGCCGTTCATCGACCCGCGCATCAAGCTGCGCTGATCCGCACCCTTCGCCCTATCTCTCTCGAAGCAAGAAAAGGACTGACCCGATGAAAGCATGGCTCACCTCCACGGTCGCCGCCTCGGCGCTCGGCCTCGCGCTGGCAACCATTCCCGCCGCCGCCCAGGACAGTTCGGCCAAGGCACCGGACGCAGCCAGCGCTGCAGCGGTCACCGATGTCGCCTACACCCCCGATCCAGGCGCCAAGCAGGGCGGCGCGATCGTCATCACCTACAAGGACGATGTTGCAACGCTCGATCCGGCGATCGGCTATGATTGGCAGAACTGGTCGATGATCAAGAGCCTGTTCGGCGCGCTCATGGACTATGTGCCGGGAACGACCACCCTCCGTCCGGGCCTCGCCGAAAGCTACGACATCTCCGAGGACGGAACCGTCTTCACCTTCCACCTGCGCAAGGGCGTCAAGTTCCACAATGGCCGCGAGATGACGGCGGACGACGTGAAATATTCGCTGGATCGCGTGACCAATCCGAAGACCCAGAGCCCCGGTGCCGGTTTCTTCGGCTCGATCAAGGGCTACGACCAGATGACCGACGGGAGCGCGGAATCGCTCGAAGGCGTGACCACCGTCGATCCCTTGACGGTGAAGATCGAATTGTCTCGGCCGGACGCGACCTTCCTGCATGTCATGGCGCTGAACTTCTCCTCCATCGTCCCGAAGGAGGCGGTGGAGGAATACGGCGCCGATTTCGGCAAGCACCCGGTCGGCACCGGCGCGTTCAAGCTGGCGGAATGGACACTCGGCCAACGCCTCGTGTTCCAGAAAAACCCCGACTACTGGCGCGACGGCGTTCCCTATCTCGACCAGATCACCTTCGAAATCGGACAGGAGCCGATCGTCGCGCTGCTGCGCCTGCAGAGCGGCGAGGTCGATATCCCGGGCGACGGTATTCCGCCGGCGAAGTTCCAGGAGGTCATGAACGATCCCGAGCAGAAGGCCCGGGTGGTCGAAGGCGGCCAGTTGCAGACCGGCTACATCACCATGAACACGCAGATAGAGCCCTTCGACAAGAAGGAGGTTCGCGAGGCGGTCAACATGGCGATCAACAAGGACCGCATCGTCCAGATGATCAACAACCGGGCGCTGCCGGCCAACCAGCCGCTGCCGCCGTCGATGCCGGGTTATGACAAGAGCTTCGAAGGCTATCCCTACGATCCGGCGAAGGCCAAGGAGATGCTGGCCGAAGCCGGCCTTGCAGACGGTTTCCAGACCGAACTCTTCGTCATGAACACCGATCCGAACCCACGCATCGCCCAGGCGATCCAACAGGATCTGTCGCAGATCGGCATCAAGGCCGACATCCAGGCTCTGGCCCAGGCGAACGTGATCGCCGCCGGCGGCGAGAAGGACGGCGCGCCGATGATCTGGTCGGGCGGCATGGCCTGGATCGCCGACTTCCCGGATCCGTCGAACTTTTATGGGCCGATCCTGGGCTGCGACGGCGCGGTGCCGGGCGGCTGGAACTGGTCCTGGTACTGCAACGAGGAACTCGACAAGAAGGCCGCCGCGGCGGACGCGATCGTCGATCCGGCGAAAGCCGAGGAACGCGCCCAGATGTGGAGCGAGATCTACGGTGCGATCATGGCCGATGCGCCTTGGGTGCCGGTGTTCAACGAGCAGCGCTTCACCATGAAGTCAAAGCGTATGGGCGGCGCCGACAACCTGTATGTCGATCCCGTCCATATCCCGATCAACTACGATTATGTGTTCGTCACCGATGTGCAGTAACTGCGACTACACGATCCACGCCCGGCAACATCATTTCGGCTGGGACAATTCGTTCGAACCGGTCGCGCGTGTCGCGCCCGGTTCGACGATCGAATTCGAATGTCTCGACTCATCGGCCGGGCAACTGACCCCGGATTCGACCGTGGACGACGTGAGGACTCTCGACTTCGGCAAGATCAACCCGGTCAACGGGCCGATCTTCGTCGAGGGGGCCGAGCCCGGCGACGCGCTGAAGATCACCATCGACACGTTCAAGCCGTCCGGCTTCGGCTGGACGGCCAACATTCCGGGCTTCGGCCTCCTCGCCGACGACTTCAAGGAGCCGGCGCTGACGATCTGGAAATACGATCCGGCCAGTCTTGAGCCGGCGCTTTTCGGCAGCCAGGGCAGGGTGCCGCTCAAGCCCTTCGCCGGAACGATCGGCAACGCCCCGGCCGAGGCTGGGCACCACTCGATCGTCCCGCCGCGCCGGGTCGGCGGCAATTTGGACATCCGGGATCTTGCCGCCGGCACGGTATTGTACCTGCCGGTGGAGGTCGCGGGCGCATTGTTCTCGGTCGGCGACACCCACGCGGCACAGGGCGACGGCGAGGTCTGCGGCACCGCCATCGAAAGCCCGATGAACACGGTGCTGACCCTCGATCTGGTCAAGGATGCGCGGCTCAAGATGCCCCGCTTCACGACGCCCGGACCGGTCACCCGTCATCTCGACGCCAAGGGCTACGAGGTGACGACAGGGATCGGCTCCGACCTGATGGAGGGAGCGAAAGCCGCCGTCTCGCAGATGGTCGATCTGCTGGCCGGGCGTTACCAGATCGATCCGGTGGACGCGTATATGCTGGTCTCGACCTGCGGCGACCTGCGGATCTCGGAGATCGTCGACATGCCCAACTGGGTCGTCTCCTTCTACTTCCCGCGCTGCGTCTTCGAATGAGACTCGCGGGACGCCACGAACGGTCCGGGGCGTTCTTCGCCCCGACCGGTATGAAGATGGGCGGGGCGGCGCCGACGGAACCGGTGTTGACCGTTGATGGGCTCACCGTCGTGGTCGGCGGCGAGGGCGGTCCACGGCCCGTCGTATCGGACCTCGCCTTCACGCTCGGTCGCGGCGAAACGCTGTGCATCGCTGGCGAATCCGGCTCCGGCAAGTCGATGACGGCGCTGGCAATCATGGGGCTCCTGCCCAAGCCAGGGGCGCGCATCGAAGCCGGCACGATCCGGTTCGGCGACACCGACTTGGCCACGCTGGACGAAGCAGCGATGCGGCGCGTGCGCGGCGACCGGATTGCGATGATCTTCCAGGAACCGATGACCTCGCTCAACCCGGTGCTGACCATCGGCCGGCAACTGGTCGAGGCGATCGAGGCGCATGAACGGGTCTCGCGCGTGCAGGCGCGGCGCCGGGCGA
>NZ_JAZHLJ010000007.1:0-127578 GCF_036549495.1 Aurantimonas sp. C2-5-R2 | reverse complement strand
GTCTGCCTGCGTCCGGAATGACCGATTCTGATTGCATCCATGTGACGGGCACCCGCTAGCGTCTGCCCGCGCGCACGGGCAGACGCCATCGGCCGGTTGCGGGGCGCGGGCGATCGGGTAGAAGAAGCATCGGTCGGGCAAGATCGAGATCGTGCCGGGGACCGTCCGGCGGCTGTGAGGGAGAGAAGATCATGTCCGAAACCGAATCCGGCGCCGAGCGGGCGGCGACCGGCGATCTCGACGAGCAGGCACTGTTCTATCATCGCTATCCCAAGCACGGAAAACTGGCGATCCAGGCGACGAAACCGCTTGGCAACCAGCGCGATCTCGCTCTCGCCTATTCGCCCGGCGTCGCCGCCCCCTGCCGCGAGATCGAGCGCGATCCTTCGCTCGCAGCCGTCTATACCGGCCGCGCCAACCTCGTCGCCGTGGTCTCCAACGGCACCGCCGTGCTCGGGCTCGGCGATATCGGCCCCCTCGCCTCCAAGCCGGTGATGGAGGGCAAGGCGGTTCTGTTCAAGAAATTCGCCGACATCGACGTCTTCGACATCGAGATCGATGCCAGGGAAATCGACCATATCTGCGATGTCGTGGCGGCGTTGGAGCCGACCTTCGGCGGCATCAATCTGGAAGACATCAAGGCACCCGAGTGCTTCGAGGTCGAGGCGCGGCTGCGCGAGCGCATGGGTATCCCGGTCTTTCATGACGATCAGCACGGCACGGCGATCATCGTCGCCGCCGCGATCCGCAACGGCTTGATGCTCGCCGGCAAGAAGCTGGAAGACGCGAAGATCGTCACCTCCGGCGCCGGTGCGGCGGCGATCGCCTGCCTCAACCTCTTGGTCGAACTCGGCGCCAGGCGCGAAAACATCACCTGCACCGACATCGAGGGGGTCGTCTACGAGGGGCGCGAAAAGCGCATGGACCGCTGGATGGCGGTCTACGCCAAGAAGACCGACAAGCGCACGCTGGAGGAGGTCATCGAGGGCGCCGACGTCTTCCTCGGCCTTTCGGCTGGCGGTGTGCTCAAGCCGGACTACCTGAAGACGATGGCCGCCAAGCCGATGATCATGGCGCTCGCCAATCCGACGCCGGAGATCATGCCAAGCCTCGCCAGAGAGGTCCGGCCCGACGCGATGATCTGCACCGGGCGGTCGGATTTCCCCAATCAGGTCAACAACGTTCTCTGCTTTCCCTACATCTTCCGCGGCGCGCTCGACTGTGGGGCGACCGCCATCACCGAAGGCATGAAGACCGCCGCCGTCGACGCGATCGCTTCGCTGGCGCGCGAGGAAGTTTCGGAAGTGGCCGCCAAGGCCTACGGCTCGGATACGCCGGTGTTCGGCCCCGACTATCTGATCCCGGCGCCGTTCGATCCCCGGCTGATCCTGAAGATCGCTCCGGCCGTAGCCAAGGCCGCCGAGGCCGACGGCGTCGCCACGCGGCCCATCACCGACATGCCGGCCTATGTCGACCGGCTGAACCGCTTCGTCTTCCGCTCCGGCCTGATCATGAAGCCGATCTTCCGGATCGCCAGGGATTCGGGCAAGCGGGTGATCTTTTCCGATGGCGAGGACGAGCGGGTGCTGCGGGCCGCGCAGGTTCTGCTTGAAGAAAAGCTCTGCGCGCCGATCCTGATCGGGCGACCGAGCGTGATCGCATCGCGCCTCGAGCGCTATGGGCTGCGCATCAGGCCGGGCGAGGATTTCGAGGTGGTCAATCCGGAAGACGATCCGCGCTACCGCGACTATGTCGATCATTATTTCGGCAAGGTCGGTCGCAAGGGCGTCAATCCGGATACCGCCCGCACGATCGTGCGCACCAATACGACCGTGATCGGCGCAGTCGCCGTCTCGCGTGGCGAGGCCGATGCGCTGCTCTGCGGCCTGGAGGGCCGGTTTCCGCACCACGTCCGCGACATCAGCCAGGTCCTCGGCGTCGTAGACGGCGTCAGGAAATTCGCGGCGATGAGCATCCTCATCTCCCAGATGGGCACGAAGTTCTTCGTCGATACCTATGTCCAGCGCGATCCGTCAGCAGAGGATCTGGCGGAGATGACGATGCTCGCGGCGGCCGAAATCCGGCGCTTCGGCATCGATCCAAAGGGAGCTCTCGTTTCCCATTCGAACTTCGGTTCGGACGACACTGAGTCGACGCGGAAAATGCGCCAGGCCGTTGCGGTTCTGCGGCGGCTGGCACCGGACATCGAAGTCGACGGCGAAATGCACGGCGACGCGGCGCTCAGCGAGGCGACGCGTCAGCGCATCATGCCCGAGTCGACCCTGAAGGGCGAAGCCAACCTGCTGATCTTCCCCAGTCTCGACGCGGCGAATATCACCCTCAACGTCGTGAAGACGATGACCGATTCGCTGCATGTTGGGCCGATCCTGCTCGGCGCCGCCTCGCCCGCCCACGTCCTGACGCCGTCCGTCACCTCGCGCGGTATCGTCAACATGGCGGCGATCGCCACGGCCGAGGCGGTGCAGCGCGGCGGCTGAGGACCACGCACGCGGGAACGGCCGATCAGGAAAGGCGGGCGATGGTTCTTTCCCTGCCGATAAGTGGCAGCAGCGCGGCCAGTTCCGGCCCATGGTCGAGGCCGGTAAGTGCCAGCCGCAACGGCATGAACAGCGGCTTGCCCTTGCGCCCTGTCGCCTCTTTCACCCGGCCCGTCCATTCGCGCCAGGTCTCGGGGCCAAAGTCGCCTTCCGGCAAAAGCTCCCGTGCGGCTTCGACAAAGGCTTGGTCGTCGTAGGACAGGTCCGGCTTGTCCGCCAAATCGCCGAAAACAACGCGCGCCCATTCGGCGGCATCGGCCAGCTTCGCGCAATTGCCGCGCACGGCCTGCCAGAACATTTCGTCCCGCTCGTCCGGCACGCCCATGGCCGCCAGCCGCTCGGCGGCCACCGCGTACGACAGCGCGTGGACGATCTCGCCATTCAGCCGGTCGAGTTCGGCGGGATCGAATTTCGAGGCGGATGGCGAGACATCCTCGAAGCGCAAACGTTCGGCCAAGGCGGCGAGATCCGGCATCGCCGCGATGGAACCGGACAGCCCGACCAGAACCGCCAGCGAGGCGACGGCCATCGGCTCGTAGCCGGATTCGCGCAATGACTTGAGCGACAAGGCGCCGGTGCGTTTCGACAACCCCTCCCCGCCGATCGCGGTCAACAGATTGTGGTGACCGAAGACCGGCGCATCGAGGCCGAGTGCACGGAAGATGGCGATCTGGACGCCAGTGTTGGTGACGTGATCGTCGCCGCGAATGACATGGGTGACACCCGTTTCGCCGTCGTCGACGATCGAGGGAAGCGTGTAGAGATAGCTGCCGTCCCCGCGCATCAGGACGGGGTCGGACAACGAGCCGAGATCGACCGTCTGCGGGCCGCGAATGAGGTCGTCCCAGTGGATGTCGGTGCGCTGTGGCGCGTGCGGATCGGAGGCGAAGTTCGGCAGCAGGAACCGCCAGTGCGGACGACGCCCCTCCGCCTCGAAGACCTGCTTCTCCGCGTTCGACAGTCGCAACGCCTCGCGGCCGTAGACCGGCGGCAGATTGCGCGCCGCCAGGCGTTTGCGCTTGCGGTCCAACTCGTCCGGGGTCTCGTAGCAGGGATAGAGAAGCCCGGCCTGCTTCAGCCGCGCGGCCGCGGCGGCATAATGGTCGAGCCGTTCCGACTGACGGATTACCGCATGCGGCGCGATCCCGATCCAGGCGAGATCGGTCTCGATCATGTCGGCGAATTCCAGGCGCGAGCGCTCCGCGTCAGTGTCGTCAAAGCGCAGGACGAAACGTCCGCTATTCTTCTCGGCGAACAGCCAGTTGAACAGCGCGGTGCGCAGATTGCCGATATGGAGGTGGCCGGTGGGCGACGGGGCGAAACGAACGATGACGGTCATCGCTCTGCCCTACTGAACCCGGACGTCGCTGGCAATCGGCGGAGCCGGCGAGAGACGCCGGTCAGAACCAGCGTGATCGCCGCACAAAAGACCGCCATGAGATTGATCAGGAGTGGATAAGGAACGCCGAGATCCATCAGGATGCCGCTCAGCCCCGGCCCGAGGGCGCTTCCGAACACCATGACCGCGAGGACCAGCGAGCGAACCGCGCCGAGATGGCGCACGCCATAGATCTCGGGCCACAAGGCGCCGAAGAGCGTCGCCGCGAAACCGTTGGAGATGCCGAGAAACATCATGAAGACGAAGATCGAGCCCTCGGCGGTGAAATTGGCGGCGACCAAGGTGGCGAAGGTCATCGGAATCAAGAAGAACGGCAGCAGCCGCACGGCAGAGAAGCGGTCGATCAGCCAGCCGCAGACGAGCGCGAACACCACCGTCGTCGCCGACATCACCGCAAAGCCGGAGGCGAACAGCTCCAGCGGCCAGCCGCGCAATTCGGTCAGATAGACCTGGTGGAAGAACAACGTCGTGCCGATGAAGGACGGCGCCACGACGCCCATCGCGAGAAGATAGAAGGTCGGGCTCCGGAGAACCTGTGCGACGGTCCAGTCGGGCACATCCGATTGCGGCGCGCCGGCCGGCTCCAGCGACAGCGGATCGCGCTCACGATTGGTCAGCAGCGTGATGGCCGGCAGCGCCACGAGCAGCAAGACGATCGCGCTTGCCACCCATGCGCCCCTCCAGCCGAGCACTCCCGCGCTCATCACGAAGAGAAGCGGCAACAGCGCTTCGCCGGCCTGGAAGCCGGGGGTGACGAGCGATATCGCCCGGCCGCGATTGGCCACGAACCACCGGCCGGTGGCGGTGAAGGCCGTCTGGCTCATCATCCCCTGTCCGAACAGGCGCAACAGGTAGATCGAAAGGAGCAGAAGCGGCACCGAGGTCGACCACGACAGCACCAGAGTGGCCACGGCGAGACCGGTGATCGTGCCCGCCGCCACATGCCAGGTCCGAAACCTGTCCAGCACCCGGCCGAGAAACGGCAGCGTCGCCGCGCTGCCGAGTGTCGCCATCATGTAGATCAGGCCGAATTCGCCATTGGTGAGGTCAAACTCGCGGCGGATCTCGCCATTCGACAGCGCGATGAAGAATGTCTGGCCGAAGGACGAAAAGAAGCAGAGCAGGAAACCGCCGCCGAGCCAGCGCCCATTGCGGCCGATGAAGGAGAGGAAGGTCATGGATGGTCCGAACGGCATGGCCGGTGCGGCCCCTGCCGCAACGATCCTTTTACCTGCCATATCACCCTTCTAGGGGCTAATTCCAAGCGGATCAGGCAGCCAAGCCGACGGGCGAGCCAGTGGCCAGCAGCCAGCCGAAGAGCAGCAACCCGGCGGCGATGAGGACGACACCGAAAACGAGCTGCCGCGCGGCATAGCGCCGCTCGGGTTCCAACTCCGCCCCGAACGCATGGCGCTTCATCGCCCGAAAATAATCGCCGAACTGGAAGCTCGGCCGGTGCCCGGCGACCTTCCAGATCCGCCGCATCGCCAGGAAATAGCGCAGCAGGAACAGCGCTCCGACCGCAAGCGTGGCGGTTGCGACGGTATCGAGCGGCGGGATTTCGAACATCTCACGCACCATCCCGGAAGCGATTGGTGATCGGATAGCGGCGGTCGCGGCCGAAATTCTTGCGCGTTACTTTCACGCCCGGCGCCGATTGCCGGCGCTTGTACTCGGCGATGTAGAGAAGCCGCTCGATATGCCGCACGGTGTCCCGATCGAAGCCGCGCTCGACCAGCTCGTCGACGCCGCCATCATGCTCGACGAGATGCTGAAGGATCGCATCGAGGACCTCGTAGGGCGGCAGCGAATCCTCGTCCTTCTGATCCTCGCGCAGCTCCGCCGACGGCGGCTTGTCGATAATTCGCTCGGGAACCACGATGCCGTCCGGCCCCAGACATTCTTTCGGCCGGTACGTGTTGCGCCAGCGCGCCAGGCGAAACACCTCGGTCTTGTAGAGATCCTTGATCGGATTGAAGCCGCCATTCATGTCGCCGTAGAGCGTGGCGTAGCCGACGCTCATCTCGCTCTTGTTGCCGGTTGTGACGACCATCGAGCCGAACTTGTTGGAGATCGCCATCAGGATGGTTCCGCGCGTCCGGCTTTGCAGATTTTCCTCGGTGATGTCGGCTGGCCGGCCGGCGAACATCTCGGCCAATGCGCTGGTGAATCCCTCGACGGGATCGGCGATCGGCACGATGTCGTAGCGCACGCCGAGCGCCTCGGCACAGGCCGCCGCATCCTCCAGGCTGGTCTCGGCCGTGTAGCGATAGGGCAGCATGACACAGTGGACGCGCTCCGCGCCCAGCGCATCGACGGCGAGCGCCGCGACGATCGCCGAATCGATACCGCCGGACAGACCCAGAACGACGGATTTGAAGCCGTTCTTGTCGACATAGTCGCGCAATCCCAAGACACAGGCGCGCCATACCGCCTCGTCCGCATCCGGCATCGCAGCCGTCTCGCCGTTCTGGCAAGCCCAACCCGTGGCTCCTCTCTGCCATTCGGTGAGGTAAACGCCGGATTCCAGCCGTGGCAGCTGGAAGGCCAGGCTCCGGTCGCCATTGAAGGCGAAGGAACCGCCGTCGAAGACGAGATCGTCCTGTCCGCCGACCTGGTTGGCATAGACCAGCGGAAGGTCGGTCTCGATCACCTGGCGCAGCGCCACCTGGTGCCGCACATCCATCTTGCCGCGATAAAACGGCGAACCATTCGGCACCAACAGGATCTCGGCGCCCGATTCGGCCAGCGTCTCGCCGACGCCGAGATCGCCCCAGACGTCCTCGCAGACCGGAATGCCGAGTCTGAGGCCACGAAAATTCACCGGGCCCGGCATCTCGCCAGCCTGAAACACCCGCTTTTCGTCAAATTCGCCATAGTTCGGCAGATCCACCTTGGAGCGCCATGTGACGACGCGACCTTGATCGAGGACGGCCACGGCGTTGAACAGCCCCTCCCCGGTGCGCAGCGGACACCCGATCACCACGCCGGGGCCGCCATCCGCCGTATCTCTCGCCAGAGCCTCGACTGCTTCCAAACAGGCTTCGATGAAAGCCGGCTTGAGTACGAGATCCTCGGGCGGATAGCCGGCAATGAAGAGCTCTGTGAAAAGGATCAGGTCGGCGCCCTCGGCCGCCGCCGCGGCCCTGGCATTGCGGGCCATCGCGAGATTGCCCGCCGCATCGCCAACGGTGGGGTTCAACTGGGCGATGGCCAGCTTCAAATGGTTGTCGATAGCTTTCACGGCCTTGCCCGGCTCCCTTGCGAAATCATGCAAACGGACGAATGGCATATCCGAAACCGTCAACCGGCCTCATAACAAGCCGCGTCGGAGGGCGCGAGCCCGTTCGTCCCAAACTCGCCAAGGAGGAGAGCCATGCCGATCAGCAATCACCGCAATGCGGCCACGCGATGGTTCGGCCGGTCAGCCGACCTGTTGCTGCCCATCGAACGGCGGATTCTGGAAAGCGCGAGACAGGGCACGACCATCGCCCGCGATGTCAACGCCCATTTCAAGGCGCAGTCGACTGTCGGCGAGCGGCTGTCCGACCGCATCGCCGAAATAGGAGGTTCCTGGAGCTTTATCCTCAGCTTCCTGGGTTTCCTGGTGCTGTGGGTCATCGTCAACACAGTGCTTCTGACGCGCCAATCCTTCGACCCCTATCCGTTCATCTTCCTCAACCTGATCCTGTCCATGCTCGCTGCCATTCAGGCGCCGATCATCATGATGTCGCAGAACCGGGCGGCTGCGCGCGACCGGCTGGATGCGAGCCACGATTATGAAGTGAACCTCAAGGCGGAGATCGAAATTCTCGCACTGCATGAAAAATTCGACGCGATACGCGATGCCGAGCTGAAGCAGATCGCCGAGACGCTGGTTCGCATCACCGACCGGCTGGCCCGGTTGGAAGGCGCAGGCAGCAGCGTTTCGAACAGCACTCTCGGGAGCCCGCCGACTTGAGCGGCATCGTCCATCGGGTTGCCCTTGTTCTGTATGCTCAATGCCCTGTCGGCGGCAGTTTGGACCGGGCTATTCGTCTCGTTGGGATGGACTTTCGGCCTCGCCGCCGAAACGGTTCTGCGGCGCCTGTTCGCGCGGCACCAAGGTTTTGTGCTGGCGGGTATCGCGCTGGTACTGACGGCGGGGCATTTGGGCGGATTTTTCGTGAAGCGGCGGAGGCGTAGGAGCGAAGCTGGGGATTGAGAATGCCGCCTTCCCCCGAAAGCCACTTTCTTGCGCCGTAAAACTCTGCGACAAGCGCGCCACGTCGAACTGCGACGGGACGTTCGATCGCGCCTAGGCCGTCGCACTCCTGACGCGCGGAGCCGCTGTGTACGAAATCCTGAGCCTCATCGGACAGTTCGGACCGATCATCGTCCTGGCCGGAACCTTCTTCGAGGGCGAGGTCTTCGCGATCATCGGCGGCTTTCTGGCCTATCGCGGATCCTATCCGTTCGAGATGATGATCGCGCTGGCCTTCGCCGGTTCTTTCGTCGGCGATCTCTCGGTCTTCCTGTTCGCTCGTTTTTCATCGAATCACCGTTGGGTGGCGCGGTGGCGCAGCCGGCGGAAATTCGCCAAGGCGCTCGAATTGGTCGAGCGCTACCAGGCCTATTTCGTCATCGTGAATCGGTATATCTACGGCTTACGAATGCCAGGTCTCATCGCCCTCGGCCTGTCGCGGATCTCGATCACGCGCTTCGTCCTGCTCAACCTGTTCGGCGCGGCGCTCTGGGCCGGCATCTTCACGACGGTCGGCTACGTCTTCGGCTATTCGATCGGCTCTGTCTTCGCACATCTCCAAGTAATGGAACGTGGCGTCGGAATCGTGCTGATCGTCATCGCGGTGGCGCTTGCCGGCTGGTTCGCATGGCGCCAGTGGGGTCCGGTTTTCATGCGACGCGCGCGGAACCGGCGCGGTGAGCGATTGGCGCCCGGCTCGAAGCGTCGTCCCACCGATCCCGACCTGCGATAATCGGGTTCGATCACCGCAGCTTGGTTCGACGCTTTCCGTCCGCTCAAATCCCGATCGCGGCCTCTCCACGGTCGAGAATCAGAGGAATGATCAGATCCTCCTCGTCGGCGAGATGCCGCACCAGGCGGTTCAACAAGCGCTCGCTGGCATCGGCATAAGCGTCTGAGGCCCTGCGCGCGTCGTCACGGGGCCCGCCGGGGCCGATCTCAATCGCCAGGAAACGATTGGCCGTCTCGGCCGTGGCCAGAAGGTCCTGGTGAATCACATCGTGATCGGCCTCGAGCAATTCGAATCCGTGAGCGAGCTTGTGTTCCGCGCGCTGAAACACCGGAAAATAATGCTGATCCTCGATCCCGTGGTGGTCTTCCAGCTGGGTGAGGAAGAACTGCAGCCGCGGCGCGAACCACTGCCGAAAGGGGCCCATCGCGACCGTGCCCTCGCGCTGCTGGGACAACGCCCCTTGAAGAGCGGCGCCAAGCTCGCGGAACATGTCGTGCCGCTGCAGCCAGAAGCGCGCCGTTGCGCCGAGATTTTGATGCCCTGTCCATATCTCGCGTGGATAGCGATCCAGCAAGTCGCGCAAATCCGCTGGCAGTCCGGTGCGGGTATCGAGATCGAAAACACTCTGGTCCATCGGACAGGCGATTGCCCCCATTCCCTTCCGCTTTTCCGTAGTCTCCTCAGGCGAAGGCAAAGGCCTCCATGGAGAGCACGCCGAAATCGCGGCTGCCATGCAGCTTCCTGGCGGTCGCATCCGCTCCACCCGCACCGATCGCCACGTATAGCGGCATCAGATGTTCGTCGGTCGGATGATTCTCAACCGCAAAAGGTGCCCTCGCCCGATAATCGGTAAGGGCCTCGCGGTCGCCTGCGACGACGCGCTCGCTCATCCAGTCGGCGAAATCGGCAACCCAGGCCGGCGTTTCGGCCTGCCGCTCGCTTTGCTGCATCCGCGCGAACGCCTCGCGCAGATTGTGGGTGAACGAGCCCGACCCGATGATCAGAATGTCCTCATCACGAAGCGGCTCCAGCGCCGCTCCGAGCGCGAGGTGATGTGCGGGTCCTTGCGTCGGATCGACCGAGACTTGCACGACGGGGATATCCGCATCCGGATAAGCGAGGATAAGCGGCACCCAGGTGCCGTGATCGAAGCCGCGTCCGGTCGCGGCCTCCGCCGCGAAGTCATCATCCGTGAGTGCCTTTACGATGCGACTGGCGAGCGCCGGATCGCCCGGGGCCGCATAGCGCATCTCATAGAGGCGCCGATCGAAACCGCCAAAATCGTAAATCGTCTCCGGCCGTTCATCGCCTGACACGAGAACCCCGTTCTCTGCTTCGAAATGCGCGCTGGCGACGACGATCGCCCTGGGGCGCGGCAGGTCCGCAGCCAGGGTGCGCAGAAACCGTGCGGCCTCGGTCTCGGCAATCGCGATATCGGGCGATCCGTGGGAAATGAAGAGGCTGGGAAAAGACGCCATCAGGCCACTCCGTTGATCACCGCGAAGCTAATGCTGCTCCGGCGGTACCGTTAGCCACCTGAAAGCCGACGCAGTGTTTACCGTTCGCGGTCGTTCTCACCGGCTCTAAGGGAGCCGACCACCGTTCGGCCATCGCGTTCGGGAAATTGCTCCAGCCCGTCGCCGATGTCGTAGAAATCGGCCTTGCTGGCCGTGAAGATATGATGCGATGGGACGAGGCGGCTCGGCTGGTCGAACGCCCCGGCCAGGATCGAGGTCTGGTCGAGGCCGTCGTGCTTCCAAAACAGCAGCGTGCCGCAGGTAGAACAAAAGCCGCGCCGCGCGTCGGGCGACGACCGGTACCAGGTGAGCGTCTCGCCGATGACCGCCAGTTGGTCGTCGGTGACGCTCGTCGCGGCATAATGGAGACCGGATTGCCGGCGGCATTGATCGCAATGACAGAAGATGACCGGTCTGACCGATCCCCGGGTCTCGAACCGGACGCCGCCACAGAGACAGCGTCCGGTACGAATTGTCTCACCCGTCGGCATCACCAACTCCTGAGCCCCAGTCTCCGGCTGCGCGTTAGAAATTCGCTGCCTGCTTTGGCGCGTTAGCGGCCTGATCCTTCTTGAGAAGCTCGGCGACCAGGAACGCGAGTTCCAGCGCCTGATTGGCATTCAGTCGCGGATCGCAATGGGTGTGGTAGCGGTCCGAAAGATCCTCGGCCAAAACCGGCCGCGCGCCGCCGGTGCATTCGGTCACGTCCTTGCCGGTCATCTCGATATGGATGCCGCCGGCATGGGTTCCCTCGGCCCGGTGGACGTCGAAGAACCCTTGCACCTCGGCGAGAATCCGGTCGAACGGCCGCGTCTTGTAATGGTTGAGCGTGATGGTGTTGCCGTGCATCGGATCGCATGACCAGACCACCTTGCGTCCCTCTTTTTCGACAGCGCGGATCAGCTTCGGCAGATGCGCCTCGACCTTCTCATGGCCGAAACGCGTGATCAGCGTCAGCCGGCCTGCCTTGTTCTCCGGATTCAGCTTGTCGATCAGCCGCAGCAATCCATCGGCTTCCATCGAGGGGCCGCATTTCAGGCCGACCGGGTTCTTGATCCCGCGGCAATATTCGACATGCGCATGATCTTCCTGGCGGGTGCGGTCGCCGATCCAGATCATGTGGCCGGACGTCGCGTACCAGTCGCCGGAGGTCGAATCGACGCGCGTGAACGCCTCTTCATAGCCAAGCAGCAGCGCTTCGTGGCTGGTGAAGAAATCGGTCTCGCGCAGCGAGGGATGGTTCTCAGCGTCGATGCCGATCGCCCGCATGAAGTTCATCGTCTCGGAGATCCGGTCCGCGAGCTGGCGATAACGCTCCGCCTCGGGGCTACCGGCAACGAAGCCGAGCATCCACTGGTGGACATTGTCGAGGTTGGCATAGCCGCCCTGCGCGAAGGCTCTGAGCAGGTTCATCGTCGCGGCCGACTGGCGGTAGGCCATCACCTGCCGCTCCGGGTTCGGTATGCGCGAGGCCTCGTCGAACTCGATGCCGTTGATGATATCGCCGCGATAGGAGGGAAGCGTCTTGCCGTCCTTGGTCTCGCTGCCGGAGGAGCGCGGCTTGGCGAACTGGCCGCCGATGCGCCCGATCTTCACCACCGGCTGCGACGCGGCAAAGGTCAGCACCACCGCCATCTGAAGAAAGGCGCGGAAGAAGTCGCGAATGTTGTCGGCGCCGTGTTCGGCGAAGCTCTCGGCGCAGTCACCGCCCTGCAGCAGGAAGGCCCGGCCTTCGGCAACCTCGGCCAGCGACCGGGTCAGCTTGCGCGCCTCACCGGCAAAAACCAGCGGCGGAAAGCTCGCCAAACGCTTTTCGGTTTCGGCCAGCGCGTTCGGGTCCGGATAATCCGGCACCTGCTCGATGGGCATTGAGCGCCAGCTCGATGGTGTCCAGTCCTTCGCCATAACCATGTCTCCTGACCGGGCATCTCCCGGTCGTCTCTTGTCTCGTCGTGATCCGAAATCCCGGCTGTCAGGCTCGCTCGCCTCGACACGCCGGCGGCGTTTAAACATTTCTACGCCGCTTTGTCATCCTTTGCACGGCGCCAGTCTCGCGATGGCTTCAATCCGGATCGACGAACCGAGCGCCGCGATCGACCACGAGGCGATCAAACAGATCCGCCTCATGCCGGTCCAGACTGACCGCACGCGGATAACGCGGCTCGGCCCGATCGCGCAGAACGGCTGTCTCGAAGCCATGTGTCTCATTGACGAAACGCCGCAGTCCGGCCGCACCGTAGAGCGTATGGAACCCTTGCATCACCGCGTCGAGATAGCTCTGCAGGATGGCCGCCTGCATATCACTGGCATCGGCCGCGCCGCGATGCGCCTCGTATATATAGAGCGGCACGCCGGCGACCGGCGGCGCCTCGATTTGAAGGCGAGCGAGATCGACGATACGGCGACTGTAGCCGGCTTCGCGTTCGTCCACCGACGGCAGATGGTCGGCGAGATCGTAGACCACCACGCCTTCGACCGCATGGATGTCGGATGGATGGACCGATAGCAGCGCCATCGCGGCGCTCGGCTCGCGCGGTAGCCAGAACCTCCGCCAGCCCTCGACGCGGGCACGGCGAATGCCGAGAAACTTGGTGCGCAAGGTGCGCCGGTTGACCAATGACCCATAGCCAAAATAGGCGACGATACGCCCCTCGGCTGCGAGGCGCGGAAGGTCCGGATGATCGTCGTGGATGTCCATTGAAACGGCTCTACCGGGTCATCGCGGCGGATCAGGCGGCGACCTTTTCGCCCTTGCGGACCCGGTAGGTCGGCTCGTACATCGTCACCAGTTCCTCGGCCGCAGTCGGATGCACGGCCATGGTCGCGTCGAACTGGGCCTTCTTCACACATGCCTTGATGGCGATGCCGATCAACTGCGCCGTTTCGCCTGCCTCCGGCCCCAGAATATGGGCCCCGACCACGGTGTCGTCGTCCGCGTTCACGAGGAGCTTGATGAGCATCCGGTCGGGCCGGCCGGCCAGGATGTTCCGCATCGGTCGGAAGATCGTCTTGTAGACGTCGAAATTCTCGAGGTTCTTTTCGGCCTCGTCTTCCGACATGCCGACCGTCGCGATCTGCGGATGCGAAAAGACGGCGGT
Source organism: Aurantimonas sp. C2-5-R2 (assembly GCF_036549495.1). Lineage (NCBI taxonomy): Bacteria > Pseudomonadati > Pseudomonadota > Alphaproteobacteria > Hyphomicrobiales > Aurantimonadaceae > Aurantimonas > Aurantimonas sp. C2-5-R2. Next base: position 114,030 of record NZ_JAZHLJ010000007.1, on the reverse strand, counting down.
GGGGATGTTGACGTAGTCCGGCTTCGTCGGATTGCCCTTGAAGACGGTCTCGATGAAGCACATCGCCTCGTGGATCGCCACCGGCGTCAACGGAACCCGGCCGATCACGTCGCCGAGTGCATAGACATTGTCGGCGCTGGTCTTCAGGTGCTCATCGACAAGGACGCAGCCTTTTCTATCCATTTGCACGCCCGCCTTGTCGAGGCCGAGCTTCTCCGTGCTCGGTAGACGTCCGAGAGCTAGCATGATCTGGTCGCCCTCCCAGCAGGCGCCATCCGACAAGGTGGCGCGAAGCCCGCCGTCGTCATTGCGCTCCACCTTTTCGAAGACCGTCTTGGTGATGATCTTGATGCCCTTGTTCTCAAGCTCGGCGTGCAACAGGCGGCGCACATCCATGTCGAAGTGCTGCAGAATTTCCAGCCCCCGGTAGAGCACCGTGACCTCAACGCCGAGGGCGTTAAAAATGCAGGCGAACTCGATGGCGATATAGCCGCCGCCGGCAATGATGATCTTCTTCGGCAATTCGGCAAGATCGAAGGCCGCATCCGAAGTGATGCAGAGTTCGTGCCCCTCCAGCGCATCATGCGGATTGGGGTAACCGCCGACGGCGATCAACACCTTGTCGGCGGTGACCGTACGATCCGCATTGACCAGGCGAATCGTGTGGGCATCGTCGAACACCGCAGTGTCGCGGAGAATTTCAACGCCGGCCTTTTCCAGGTTGGCCTGGTAGATGCCATTGAGGCGGCGAACCTCGGCATCGCGGTTCCGCTTCAGCACGTTCCAGTCGAAAGAAGTCTCGCCAATCGTCCAGCCATAGCCGGCGGCGTCTTCGAAATGTTCGGCGTATTCGCCAGCATAGACCATCAGCTTCTTTGGCACGCAGCCGCGATTGACGCAGGTTCCACCGAGATCGTCATATTCGGCGACGGCCACCCGATGTCCCATCTGGGCGGCAAGGCGCGCGGCGCGAACGCCGCCCGAGCCACCGCCAATGACGAAGAGGTCGTAGTCATATGATGTCTGGGTCACGCGTGAATTCCGTCTGTTGCAACCATCGCCGGATCGAGCGTCACCAGCCGGCGCGAGAAAAGATTCGGTCGGCCGCGGCGCCGGTCCTGCATTGCCGTTAGCAAAAAGGGCGGCCAAATGACCACCCTTTTCGCATCATCGGCCCGTTGCCGTTTTCGTGAAGCCCTCGAAGGGCGCGGCTCTCTATTACTGGGCCGGGGTCGCAGCATCCGCACCCGCTGCGGCCGGAGCCGCATCCGCCGTCGGGGCGATCTGGCGTATGCCCTCGATCGCGCTCTCGCGCAGATCCCGCACGATGCCATTGCTCCAGACCTCGGCGGCGCCGACCATTTCGCGTGTCGCCGCAGGCCCTTGCGCCAACAGCTTCTTGCCGGCTTCCGAGTTGTAGAACTGAGCGATCTGCTGCAATTCCTCCTCGGTGAACAGCTTGGCATAGACGCGCGCGACCTCGTTCTCGAGATCGCCGCGCCGCGGCGCGAGCGCCAGTGCCCTTTCGTCCACCATGTCGGATATCTCGGTCTGGCGGTCGGGATTATTGCCGATCAATTCAGACTTGATCTGCGTCGCGGCGTTGAGAAGGATATTGTCGAACTGGTCCGTCGCGGCAATTGCCTCAAGCGCCGCGCGGGCGGCGGCGAGGTGCGAGTCCGAGATGTCCTGCGCAAGCGCCGTTGCCGGCAGCATCAAGATCACAGCCGCGACCATCAGGCGGGTCCGGCGCGTCAATTCGCTGAAGATCATGAAACCTATGTCTCCGTTCGATTTCTCTCGCGCGCCGATCCGGCTGCCGCGTCTGGCGCTTGAGTATTGGATTTCAGCCCGTTCTGGCAAGGGCGGCCGCCGGCCGCATGGCGAGACGGCTTACGCGGTCAGGGTCTCGATCCCGCGTTCGGACGCAAGGATCGCCTCGCTCGCCAAACCGATGAAGAGGCCGTGCTCGACGACACCAGGAACCTGGTGCAGCGCCTGTGAGAGCGCTTCTGGATCGGGAATGCGGCCAAAAGATGCGTCGAGAATCAAATGCCCGCTGTCCGTGATGAAGGGATCCGCGCCGCGCCGCCGAAGGATCATGTCGCCCTCGAGCCCGAGGCTGGCCGCGACCTTCTGGATGGCGAGATAGGTTGCCATCATTCCGAAGCCGTTGATTTCGATCGGCAGCGGAAAGGCGCCAAGGGTTTCGACTTTCTTGGAAGCATCGGCGATCACCAGCATCCGATCGGACGCGGCCGCAACGATCTTCTCGCGCAACAGTGCCCCGCCGCCGCCCTTGATGAGCCGCAACCGGCCGTCGACTTCATCGGCGCCGTCGATGGTCAGATCGAGCTGCGGCACGGTCTCCAGCGTTGCGGTCGGCACACCGAGTTCACGGCAAAGCGCTTCCGTGCGGTCCGATGTCGTGACGCCGATCACGTCAAGTCCAGCATGTACACGATCGGCGAGAACCCGGACGAAGGCCTCGGCCGTCGATCCCGTGCCGATACCCAGGCGCATGCCATCCTCGACATGGCCGAGAGCCGCCTCGCCCGCCATGGCCTTCAGTTTCGCCGGTTCCGTCATCAGCCCTGGGTTCCTCCTTGATCAGGTGGCTGCTCTAGCCTTTATCGGTTCGGCTGTCGATCAACCGGCCCCCGCGCAGCCGGTTGACCGCCGAAGCATGTCAGGCGAAGGGTCCGCGTGGCCGACGATGGAAACGTTGCGACCGGAAATGTGTGAGGAGTCATTCATTCATGGTGAAAGTCGCTGTCTTCGATCTCGACGGAACGCTGGTCGATACCGCGCCGGACCTCGCCGCGAGCCTCAACCACTGCCTTGCGGCAGCCCGGATGCCGGCGATGTCCCTCGACATGATCCGTCCCTATGCCGGACACGGCGCCCGCATCATGCTGCACGAAGCCTATCGACGCGACGGCCGTCCTCTTGCTGACGAGGAACTGAAAGAGCAGACCGCCCGGTTTCTGGCGCATTACGAGGCGAACATCGCCGTCACCTCGGTGCCGTTTCCCGGCGCCGTCGCAGCGATGGACCGGCTGGCGGAAGCCGGCTTCAGGCTCGCCATCTGTACCAACAAATACGAGCGCCTCGCGCAGTTGCTCTTGTCCGAAATCGCCCTCGCCAACCGTTTCGCTGCGATTTGCGGATCGGATACCTTTGCCCGGCGCAAGCCCGACCCCTCGCATCTGATCGGGACGATCGAACGGGCCGGCGGTCGCTGCGACGCGTCGATCATGATCGGCGACACGTCGACCGATATCGACGCGGCCGCCGCGGCGGGCATCCCATCGATCCTCGTGGATTTCGGCTATGCGCCGGATGCGAAGGCCCGCGCCCGGGCAAGCTTCATTCTCGACGATTACGCGCACCTGGACGCAGCGCTCGCCGGCCGTCTGATCGGCTCGGAAACTCACGTAGCCTAAATCCTGGCGCCGTCCCCCTCCGGGATGTTGACGAGCACGACCCGACGGCTCTATATCGCCGCACCTTCCCGGCGGCCACGGTCGCCCAGGCGGGGCGCGTAGCTCAGCGGGAGAGCACCTCGTTCACACCGAGGGGGTCACAGGTTCAATCCCTGTCGCGCCCACCATTTCTTTCAGTGAGTTAGATTAGCTTGGCTGCCAGCCAACATTGGCTTCCCCACCCCGATTGCCCCACCGTTTCAGGCGACTTTGCGTCGCCGACCGGCCCGCGAATTGAACGCAAACATCGCGTAAATCGCGGCATGTTGGGGTGGAGCGAGCACATTACATAACGCTAATCTAGACATGCGAATCTGGAGCAATATGTCCGCACGGACCGAGTGGGTCAGAGTGGAGGTTACGATGGACGATCTTCCGGACAATCCGAAGCGCGGCGCTGCCGCCGTGTCGCGAAGCCGCCGCGCCTTTTTACGCGGAATTTCTGGGAGCGGCTTGGTGGTGGGCGCTCTCGTTGTCGGTGGCGACGCGGGGGCTGAGGAGCCTCCTAGAGACGGGGGCGAAGAGGGATATCGGGAGAACGCCCATATCCGTCGCTTCTACGAGCTTTCCCGCTTCTGAGACATCAAGACAGGGATCGTTGCCTTGCTACGGAAAAAAACTTCAGTCGCCAGCGCGCACCGTGCTTCCACGGTCCGTTCCGACGCCGGGACGGTTTCCCGCCGCAGCTTTCTGCGCAATTCGGGGCTGGCCGTGGCCGGCCTCGCCGGAGCCAGCGCGATGGGGAGCGGCATGGTCCGCGCGCAAACTGATGAAGTCGCACCCGGGTCGGCGGATCCGCAGGTCAAGAAAACCATTTGTCCGTTTTGCTCGGTAGGCTGCTCAATCTGGGCGGAGGTCCAGAACGGCGTCTGGATCGGGCAGGAACCCGCCTTCGAAAGCCCCATCAATCTCGGTACGCACTGTGCGAAAGGCGCCGCCACTCGCGAACTCGCGATCGGCGAGCGGAGGCTGAAATATCCGACCAAGCTGGAAAACGGCAAATGGGTTCGGGTCAGTTGGGAACAGGCGATCGACGAGATCGGCGACCGGATTCTGAAAATCCGCGAGGCAAAGGGACCGGATTCGGTCTACTGGCTGGGGTCCGCCAAATTTTCCAACGAGATGGCCTTTCTGCACCGCAAGTTCGCCGCCCTTTGGGGCTCGAACAACACCGATCATCAGGCCCGTATTTGTCACTCGACCACGGTCGCCGGCGTCGCCAACACCTATGGATACGGCGCCATGACCAACACCTTCAACGACATCCACAATTCAAAATCGATCTTCCTTCTCGGCGGCAACCCTGCGGAGGCGCATCCCGTCTCCATGCAGCACCTGCTGCGGGCTAAGGAGAACGGCGCCAAATTCATCGTCGTCGACCCCCGCTTTACCCGGACCGCGGCCCATGCCGACGAGTATGTGCGCATCCGCCCGGGAACCGATGTCGCGTTTCTGTGGGGAGTGCTGAACTATATTCTTGAGCAGGGATGGGAGGATGAGGAGTACATCAACCAGCGGGTGTTCGGGTTTGATGACATCCGCAAGGAGGTGGCAAACTATCCCCTTGATGTCGTGACCAACATCACCGGCATTCCGGAAGACCAGATCCGGCGTGTGGCGGAGATCGTCGCGCAGAACCGTCCGGGCACCCTGGTCTGGTGCATGGGACTGACCCAGTCGACGATCGGCAGCAGCAAGACGCGCGCTGCCTCGATCTTCCAGTTGGCCCTCGGCAATATCGGCAAGCCGGGCGGCGGCGCGAACATTTTTCGCGGGCACGACAACGTCCAGGGCGCAACCGACCTCGGCGTCGCCTGCGACGATCTGCCCGGCTATTACGGACTCAGCGAGGACGCATGGAAGCATTGGGCCCGGGTCTGGGACCTCGACTACGAATGGCTGCGGGATCGCTTCACTTCCAAGGAGCTGATGGAACAGAAGGGCATGCCCGTCTCGCGCTGGTTCGACGGCGTGCTGGAAGCGGCAGACAACATCCAGCAACCAAACTCTCTGAGCGCCATGATCTTTTGGGGTCACGCGCCGAACTCCCAGACCCGCGGGCCCGATCTGAAAAAAGGCCTGGAGAAGCTCGATCTTCTGGTGATCGTCGATCCAGTGCCGACCGCCTCGGCGGTAATGGGTGAGCGGACCGACGGCGTCTATCTTCTGCCCGCCGCCACGACGATGGAATGCGCCGGTTCGGTCACCAACTCGAACCGCTCGCTGCAGTGGCGCGAGAAGGTCGTTGAGCCAATGTTCGAAGCGAAGACCGACTATGAGATCGCACGGCTGTTCGCGGAAAAGCTCGGCTTCGCCGAGCAGTTGCTGAAGCACATCGGCGTCGAGGACGGCGTGCCAGTGGCGGAAGACATCCTTCGCGAAATCAACCGCGGCATGTGGTCTGTCGGCTATAGCGGGCAGAGCCCGGAGCGGTTGAAACTGCATATGCAATACCAGCATCTTTTCCATCCCACGACGCTGATGGGCATGAGCGGGCCGGTGAAGGGCGAATATTACGGCCTTCCGTGGCCGTGCTGGGGCACGCCGGAAATGAAGCATCCGGGCACGCCCATCCTCTATGACCAATCGAAGACCATTGCGGAGGGCGGGCTGCCGTTCCGGGCGCGGTGGGGCGTCGAGCACGACGGCCAGAACCTTCTCGCCGAGGACAGCTATCCTAAGGGGTCGCCGATCCAAGACGGCTATCCTGAAATGACCGTGGCTGTCCTGGAGCAGCTAGGCTACCTCGGCCAGCTCACGCCGCGCGAGCAGCTCGTCATCGTCGCCACAGCAATGGGCGACTACCATCCTTCGCTTCTGGAGACGAGCGACGCCGATGCCCGGCAAATGCTGAGCCAGATGGAAGAGCCGAAACAATCGGACGTGGACCCCGCGGCCGAAGCGCGGGCTGTGCGCCAGCAGTTTCCCGATATGTCCGACAAGGCTCAGCAGGCGATTGCCGCCTATCTCGCTCATAAGAAAAAAGAGAAGGGCGACACGGGCTCGAAGAAGCAGGCCGGCGCAAATGACAAGCAGGATCTTTCGAAGACGGAGCCGCTGCGCGACAAGATCCTGCGCATCAACTGGAAGACCGATCTGTCCGGCGGGCTTCAGCGGGTGGCGATCGCCAATGGCCTGGCTCCCTTCGGCAACGGCAAGGCGCGGGCGATCGTGTGGAATTTCCCCGACGCGATTCCCGTCCACCGGGAGCCGCTGTATACGCCGCGCCGCGACCTCATCCCGAAATACAGGACCTACGAGGACCGCACCGATTTTCGGCTGCCGACGGCCTATTGGTCGATCCAGAAAAACGACTACAGCCGGGAGTTCCCGCTGGTGCTGACGAGCGGGCGCCTCGTGGAATTCGAGGGCGGCGGCGACGAAACGCGGGCGAACAAGTGGCTTGCCGAATTCCAGCAGGAGATGTTCGCCGAGATCAATCAGGCGGACGCGGCGCGGGCCGGCGTCTCGGACGGCGGCCAGGTCTGGGTCGCGACGCCCGAAGGCGCCCGCATCCGGGTCGCCGCGCTGGTCACCACCGAGTGGACGAGGGCACGGTCTTTCTGCCCTTCCATTTCGCGGGCATGTGGATGGGAGAGAGCATTACCGACCGCTATCCGTCCGGGACGGTTCCCTATGTCACCGGCGAAGCCGCAAATACCGCCATGACCTACGGCTACGACGTCGTGACCTTCATGCAGGAATCGAAGGCGTCGCTGTGCCGGCTCGAACCCGCTTGAGGAGTAGNACCGGCGAAGCCGCCAATACCGCCATGACCTACGGCTACGACGTCGTGACCTTCATGCAGGAATCGAAGGCGTCGCTGTGCCGGCTCGAACCCGCTTGAGGAGTAGCAGATGGCTCGGATGAAATTTCTCTGTGACTCGGACCGCTGCATCGAATGCAATGCCTGCGCGACCGCGTGCAAGAACGAGAACGAGGTGCCGTGGGGAATGGTGCGCCGACGGGTCGTCACGATCAATGACGGCAATCCCGGCGAGAAGTCGATCGCGATCTCCTGCATGCACTGCACCGACGCGCCCTGCATCGCGGTCTGTCCGGTCTCCACGCTCTATCAGAACGACATCGGCATCGTCCTGCACGACAAGGACACCTGCATCGGCTGCGGCTACTGCTACTACGCCTGCCCGTTCGGAGCGCCGCAATATCCGCGCGACACCAATTTCGGCTCCCGCGGCAAGATGGACAAATGCACCTATTGCGCCGGCGGTCCCGAGGAGACTGGCTCCCAGGCCGAGTTCGAAAAATACGGTCGCAACCGGATCGCCGAAGGCAAGCTGCCGCTTTGCGCCGAGGTCTGCTCGACCCGCGCTCTGCTCGCCGGCGACGGCGACGTCATCTCCGACATCTACCGAGAGCGGACCGAACACCGTGGCTATGGCTCGGGAGCGTGGGGCTGGACGACCGCCTACCACGCCAGCGATGCGGCCTGATCGCGAAAAGGAGAACAGGACATGTCAGCAGCACGGATAGCGGGCGGTCTCGTTGCGCTGCTCGCCGGCCTCCTCCTCGGTGTGGTGGTCGTTCTCAGCTTCATGAGCGAAAATCTCGTGCAGCCCGAGGTGTCGGTGGCGGGGGCGTCTGGCGGGGGCGAGGCAAGCCCCGTTGTTGCCGCCGAGGCCCTGATCGGGCGATCCAATCTGCTCGGGGACCGCGTTGAAGCTGGCCAGACCCGCGGCGTGAGTGTGGACACGGACGGTGGAGGACGCGCCAATCTCGTGTTCCGCGACGGCGTGGCCGCACCTCGGCAACTGACCTCCTCATGGCTGACGATCGGAGAAAAGGAAGCGCCTATCCTGCCCGAGGCGCGACGCATCCAGGGCATATCCTCCCTGCCCTACGAGAACGCCGCCTCCTTCGAGCAGCCCGGCGGGCGCACCTGGCGCAGCCTGCACAACGATCAGGTGAGGTACGGCGGCAGTTGGGTCATCTTCGGCGTACTTGCCGCGCTCGGCCTGTTTCTCTTCGTTCGGGGCCGGGTTAGGATAGCCGAAGGAAAAGCCGGCACGACGATCAAGCGTTTCTCGGCGACCGAGCGCGCCAATCACTGGATGACATCATCCGCCTTCGTTGTCATGGCGCTGACCGGTCTCGTAATCCTCTATGGCAAGCCGCTGTTGCTGCCGCTGATCGGCGAATCAGCCTTGGGCGATCTCGCCTGGGGCAGCGCCTGGCTCCACATGGCATCCGCGGTTCCTTTCGTCATCGGCGTGACGATGATGGTGGTGTTTTGGCTGTTCCATAACATTCCGACACGGCTAGACTGGGAGTGGCTCAAGCGCGGCGGCGGCATGCTTCGCGATGACGGCAAGAACCCACCGGCCCGCAAGTTCAACGCCGGTCAGAAGATCGTCTTCTGGGGCGTGACCCTCGGCGGCTTCGCGCTGCTCGCGTCGGGCCTCCTGCTCATGTATCCGTTTCTGCTGTTCGGATATGGCGGGATGCAGACGGCGCAGCTTTCGCACGCGATCATCGCTCTTTTGATGATCGGGCTCATCTTCGGGCATATCTATATCGGCACGATCGGGATGGAGGGGGCGTTCGCGGCGATGTGGTCAGGATGGGTGGACCGCAACTGGGCCAAGGAGCATCACAGCATCTGGTATTGCCAGATGACGGGCGAGGTCGGGACGCAGGAGCCCTCCTCCGCCGAGGCCGCTCCGGGAGAGCGCGGACCATGAAAGCATTCATCATTGGGGTCGTGCTCATGGCCGCCTTGGCGGCGCTGACGATCGGCGTGTTTCCCCTCGCCGAACAGTCGAGCGCGGTGGAAAGCCCCTCCGTTCATCTCGACGAGGAACGCTGATCAAGGACTTGGATCTGGCTGAAAGGTTTTGCTGATCGGGTTGACGATCGCCGAGAACTGCACAGGTCAAGAGAGGCGACCGACACGAAAAGGACATGGCTTTGGAAGGCTTGGCTGGCGCCCTTGTCATTGCATTTTTCGCGGCATCGATCGCCGCTGTGGTCCGGTTCGCGCCCTCCGGTTTTGCCGCCTCCCTGACCGAACCCCAGAAGACGCCGTTTCTTGGCGGCGGGACGCCGGACACCCATGCCTGGCAGCGCTACCATGTCCGCTACTACCCAATGACGCTGCTCTTCGTCGCCTTCGAGATGGAGATGATGTTCATGTATCCTTGGGCCGTCGTCTTCGTCGAAGAGGGCGGCAAGGCGATGATAGAAATGGGGATGTTCCTCGCCATCCTCTCCGTCGGGATCGTCTATGGGTGGCGGGAGGGCATCTTCCGGTGGCAATAGCCTTGCTTCGCCGCCTCGCGGGCGCGGCACCCGTCCCTGTTTTCGCGGCTGTCGGCGCCGGGATGCGCGCCGCGGCTGACGACCTTTTTCTCGACAGCCGGATCACTCGAACAAACAGCGTCTGCCATGCCCGAATTCTGCTTGTCGCGGGGCCGGTACGGGAGGCCGATCAGGACGATCTCCGCCGCCTGCATGATCAGATGCTACATCCTCGCGCGACGCTCTGGTGGAAGTCGAATCCCGGGCCGGACTTCGCTGAACCGGCGACTTCGGACGAGGACGACCCCGTCGCGGCTCTCGAGGCGATCCACCGCGCGCTGATCGACGGGACACGGGATAGCGAACCGGACATCCTGCCAGACGAGCCGCCCAATCCCTGGCGCGGCAAGGGAGATTACGGCCAGGGCGGCGAAGGGATGATGGGCGGAACCCCTTATGGCCGGCCGATGGCGATGACCGACGATGATCTGCGCGACGGATTGGCGCTCGACGCCTATACCGCGCCGTTCGGCCCGTTCCTGCCGATGCTCCCGCCGGGCCTGAAGCTGTCGGTGACATTGCAGGGCGACGTCATTCAGACCGCAAAGCTTTTGCGACCGCCCTTTCCCCAGGCGAAACCCGCCGACCGGAAGGTCAACGCCTTACGGGCTCTTGCGCGCTTCCTGCCGGTCCTCGGCCTTGACGCACAAGCCGTCCGCTGTCTCGAGGCCGCTCGATCCTTGAGCGCCGGCAAACCCATAGAGCTGACCAAAATCAGGCAGCTGCTTCGCTGGTCCGGTGCGCTTGCCGCCATCCCTCCCGGTATCGGCGTAGTCGAGGGTGCCGACGTCCGGATGCGGGTCGAGCGATGGCTGGCCGCGCTGGACGAAAGCCAGCCCGGGACGTTCGATGATTCCGCGACAACCTCTCCCCTCAAAACTGCTCGTCTCGTCCACCTTCTGCGCGGGCGCGAGTGGTGCGAAGCCGTTCTCATCGCCAACAGCTTCGATACCGAAACGCTGATCTCCCTGGCGCCTGTCGAAGCCGAGGATGCCGAGGCGGACGATCAGGACCGGAAGGACGAAAACCGGATGAATCATGAGGGGCATGGGGCTGGAAACCCGCATGGCGCACACGCTCACAGAGCGCCGGGCGCATGACTCAAGTGCTCGCGATCCTGGTTCTGCCTCTGTTTCTTTTGGCCGGCATCGTCGTAGCCGCCGTGCTCGACCGGACAGTGCCTACCCTCGTCGCCGGCCAATCCTTGAAAGCAAGCTTCGTTAGCCCGATCAAAGTCGCCGCATCGTTGGCGATGGCCCAGACCGGCGAGACGGAACATCCCGACAAGGTCAACTGGATTCTCGCTCCCCTCCTGTATTTCACGCTGGCCGCCATCGGTCTGAGCGTCGTTCCCTTCGCGCCGGGCGTCGTCGCCGCGGATCTCGATGCCGGCATCGTCCTGTGGGGCGCGTGCGAATCGCTGACCGTCGTCGCGGTGTTCCTGCATGGCTGGTCTGCGAACTCGCCGCTTCCCCTGATCGGCGCCTATCGCTACGTCGCGATCGGGCTTCCTGCCATGCTCCTGTCCATGTTCGTGCTGATCGCGGCCGCGCTTCCGGCCCAGTCTCTCGCCGTCACGGACATCGTCGAAGCGCAACGGAGCGTCTGGAACATCGTGCGCCAGCCCGCCGGGTTCGTCCTCTTTCTGATGCTGGGCCTGTCGCTCAGTCTTCGCGGCCCCTTCGACTATGCCGATCCCTACGATCTGGCCGGTGGAACGACGGCCGAGATCTCCGGGACGACCCGTTTGACATGGTGGCTGGCGCGGCTCGCCATGCTCGTCTCGGTTTCCGCGATGGCGGCGACGGTCTTCCTCGGCGGGTATCTCGGTCCGGTCTTCCCCGGGTTCGTCTGGCTGGTCCTGAAGACAGGTCTCGTTCTCGTCGTCCTCGTTGGCGCCGGCGAAGTCTTCGCCCGGCTGCCGCCGGACCGGATGATGAACCTGATCTGGCTGGCGCTGTTGCCGCTGTCGTTTCTCATGCTCGTCGCCGTCGGTGTGGAGCTGTTGTTATGGGGCTGATCGATCTCGCCTTCCTGGCGCTCTCCGCAGTCGCGATCGTCTCCGGCTGGCGCGTGTTCGCGACCGATTCCATGGTGCGCGCCTCGTTTCTTCTGCTGTTGTCCTTCACGGCGGTTGGGCTGATCATCCTGATGCTGGCCGCACCCTATATCGGCATCGCGACCATCTTCATGATGGCGGTGGAAATGATGGTGATGGCCCTCTTCATGGTGATGTTCATGATGAACCCGGCCGGACTCAATCCCATGATGATGGTTCACCAGAACCGCTTTGCGATCGGCGCCGGAATCGTCGCCTTTGTGGGGCTGAGCGCAGCCATCCTCGCGACGGATTTCCCGATCGACCCTGTCGATCCGAGCCGGCAGGTCATCCGCGACCTGGGCCTGGAAATGCTCGGCCCGTCGATGCTCATCTTCGAGACCGCGGGCGTCACACTTCTCGCCGCAATGGTGGGCGCCGTCGTTCTGTCGGCGCGAACCGGGCGTTTCGGTCGCTCGGACGAGGGCTCCCGCCCCCCAGGGCTGGAGGTGGGCGGCGAGCCGGCCGGCCGTCGGGTCGAAAAGGCAAGCGGTCACGGCCATCATCACATGCACGGTTCCCATGATGGACATGAGGACGCGGAACACGCGGAGGGACATCCGGAGGCTGACGGTCACGACGCCGATGGCGGCGAAAGCGGGCGGCGGCCGTCGCTGCGCAGCGATTGGTCGGCCGGGGACCGATCGATGACCTCGAAAACGGAGGCACCCTCGTGAGTCTCGTGAGCGTCCTGATCGTCGCCAGCGCCCTGATCGGCATCGGCCTATATGGCGCTCTGTCCCAACAGTCCTTTGTCATGCTGATGATGGGACTGGAACTGATGCTCAATGGTGGCCTCCTCGCGGTGATCGGCTTCTGGTCGTTCAGCCTCGGCGGAGCACCGGAGGGGCAACTTCTGGCGATCATCGTCATGGCCGTGATGGCCGTCGACATGGCCGTTGGCTTCGCGCTCGTCACCGCCGTCTATCGAAAACGACAGGCCGACACGACCGAAAGCCTGGGGACGATGAAGCACTGATGCTGTTCCTGGTCGCCCTCCTGCCCATTGTCGCCGCGGCCGCCGTGCCGCTGACATCCCAGCTCGCCGGTGCCCCCAGCCGTCGCCTGCTGATGGTCGTTGCGATGGTCGGTCTCGGGCTCACTCTTCTTCTGGCGTTGCTGGCCGCCGCGGGCGGTTGGACCGGAACGATCGTCTGGTCGGGACCCCTCCGCCTGACCGCGGTGCTGACACCAATCGCCGGCGCCATGGCGATGCTTGTGCCCGTGATCGCGCTGCCGATCCTGGCCTATGCCGCCTTCCACGAAGACGAGACCGGTCTCGGGCGGCTCGTCGCGATCCTGCTCTTGTTCGTTGCCGGAATGGAGCTTCTGGTGATCGCCGACGATCTGCTGACTCTTCTGATTGGCTGGGAGCTGGTCGGTGCCTGCTCCTATCTTCTCATTGCCCATGATTGGCGTCATGCCGATAATGCCGCGTCCGGCCTCTACGCCTTCCTGATGACACGCTTCGGCGATCTCGGATTGTTTGCGGCGGCCATGGCCGCCTACGCCGCGACGGGCTCGTTCTCCTACGACGGTCTGAGCAACATCTCAGGCCCGCTCGCCGCCATCGTCGCGTTCGGCCTCTTGCTTTCGGCGGCTTCGAAATCCGGCCAGGTCCCGTTTTCCCCTTGGCTGTTTCGCGCCATGGCGGGACCAACGTCCGTCTCCGCGCTCCTCCACGCGGCAACGATGGTCGCCGCTGGCGCCTATATCCTCATCCGCCTTGAACCATTCCTGGCGACGGTGCCGGGCGTCCCTGAAACGATTGTTGCGATCGGACTGGCGACGGCTCTGTCGGGCGGGCTGGTGGCAACCCTCCAAAACCACGCCAAGAAGCTGCTCGCCGCGTCGACGTCGGCTCACTATGGCCTGATGTTCGTCGCCGTGGGGTCCGGATATCCCGGCATCGCCTTCCTGCATCTCGTCGCCCACGCCGCCTTCAAGGCGCTCTTGTTTCTGGCCGCCGGAATCGCGGGGGAACGGGCGGGGAGCTATGGCCAGCATCTCATGGGGTTTGGCCGGGCGTTGCCCCTCGTCGCGACCATGACCGCCATCAGCGCCCTCTCTCTGGCCGGCATCCCCCCACTTGGCGGTGCCTGGACCAAGGAAGCTATCGTCACGGCTGCGGAGCATGGGAGTGTCTGGATTGCGGCGGGCGTGATCCTGGCAGGCGGGCTCAGTGCGGCCTACGCGACCCGGTTTCAACTGTCAGCGTTCGGGCTTGTCGAACGCCAGGAGCAGGATTCTCCCAAAGCCAAGCCCGGCCGGGTCGAAACAGGCGCCGTCGTGGCGCTCGCCCTGCTGACGCTGGCAACATCCCTCGTCTGGGTGCCGTCGGTGCGCGAAGCAACCGGCCGGGTGCTCGAAATCGAGCTCCTTGAGGCAAGCCTCGCGACCTTTATCCTATCGACTGCGGCCGTCGCGGCCGGGCTTCTCGTCGGTGTGTTTCTGGTCCGCCGTTTTCCGGAGATTGGGGTTGAGGGACGATCCGCGGAGACGGCCGACTGGCTCGGCCTGCCGGACCTGATCGAGCGGACCATCACCCGTCCCGTAACACGCTTGGCAGTGGCGGCCGCGGCGGTGGACGATCGGGTGATCGATGCCGGCGTCCGGCTGATCGCCAATAGTGGCGCTCGCGCCGCGCGGCTTGGCGGTCGGAAGGACGATCGCGTCCTCGACCGCGGAGTCACCGCCAGCGCCAGCGCTGTCACATGGCTCGCCTCGGCGAGCGACCGCACGGGCGAATGGCTGATCGACGGCCTCGCCGAGGGCACCGCCCTGATCGTCGGGCAAAGCGGGCGCGATGCCCGGCGCCTGCAGACGGGCATGTCCCACCATTACTATGCCTTGGCCACCGGCGGCGCGATCCTCGCCTTCCTGTTCCTCCTGATTGTTTCCTGACCCATGCTGACACTCGCTATCCTGCTCCCGCTTTTCGCATCCCTTGCCCTGGCCGTGCGACCGGCCTGGAACGAAACGATGGCGCGCCTGATAGCGATGGCGGCGTCGGGTCTGTCGCTGCTGATGCTGGTCATCGTCTGGATGGGCTTCGACACGGGCGCGGACGCGCCAGCGTTTCAGGCCGTCGGCGAGTTGCAATGGATTCCGACGCTCGGCGTCGCCTGGCGGGTGGGCGTCGACGGCATGGCGCTCGCCATCTCCCTGATGAGCGGGCTGCTGTTTCTCTGCGCCCTTGCGTGGCCGGCCGACTACAAAGGCAGGGCGCGGCAGTACTATGCCTGGTTCCTGTTCCTGCAGGGGGTCTCGCTCGGTCTGTTCCTGACCCTCGACCTGCTCGTCTTCTACGTCTTCTTCGATCTCAGCCTGGTCGGCATGTACTTTCTGATCGGTCGCTGGGGCCACGGCGACGCGGAATACGCGGCGCTCAAATTCTTCATCTATACGCTCGCGGGATCGCTGGCGATCCTGCTGGCGATCCTCGGTCTCGTCCTGGCGAACGATACGCTGACCTTCGACATGCGCGAATTGATCGCCGCTCAGCCCCTGCAAGGAGTGGATATTCGATCGAGCCTCGTGCTCCTGGGATTTCTTGTCGGCTTCGCAATCAAGACGCCGCTCGTGCCGTTTCACACATGGCTGCCGCTCGCCCATGTCGAAGCGCCGGGGCCGGCCTCGGCGATCCTGGCTGGCGTTCTGCTCAAGATGGGCACTTACGGGATCGTGCGGATTCCGTTCTCGATGATGCGCGAAACCTTTGCCGCGTACGCTCTTCCCTTGGCGATCGTCGCCGTCGTCTCGATCCTTTGGGGCGCGATCGTTGCCCTCGGCCAGACCAATCTGAAGCGGCGAATCGCCTACACCTCGGTCAACCATATGGGCTATACGGTCCTCGGCATCGCCGCGGCCGGCGCGGCGATTGGCGGCGACGCGGCACGCAGCCTGGCGCTCAACGGTGCAATAACCGAGATGGTCGCGCACGGCCTGATCACCGGCGCCCTCTTTCTGATGGCCGGCTCCTTCTGGCAGCGAACCGGAACCTACGAGCTTTCGGCCTATGGCGGGCTTGCCCGCGTTGCGCCAAAACTGATGATCGGATTTTTCTTGGCCGCCTTCGCCAGTTTTGGCTTGCCCGCGCTGGCCGGCTTCGTGGCGGAGTTTCAGATTTTCGCCGGCACCTTCGCCGTCTACCCTTGGCTCGCCGCGATCGGCCTGATCGGCATCCTCATCACCGCCGCGTTGTTCCTGTCGATGCTGCAGCAGATCTTCTTCGGCGAGCTTGCGGATCAGCGTCAGGGCTTCACCGATCTCAACAGGACCGAGGTCGGATTTCTCGCGCTCCTTCTCGCCCTGGTCGTGCTGATCGGCATCTATCCCGGCTGGCTCCTTGCCATGATCGAAACCGGTTCGGCTTTCCTGCCTCTCCAGGGGACCGAAGGCTGACATGATGCCGCTTGGAGATATCCTCCCGGAGATCACCGTCATCGTGACGGCGGTCGCTATTCTTCTGTTCGCGTCTTTCGCCCCACAACAGCGGCAGTGGATCGGCGCGCCTCTCGCCCTCTTTGGGCTGGGCGTTGCCGCCTTCCTTTGCGGACTTCAGATCGGCTCGGAGCGGCTGACCTTCTCGGGAAGCTGGGCGCTCGATGCGGCCAGCATTTGGGGGCGGCTGCTCATCCTCGGCGCGACGGCCTTCGTCGTCGTCTTGTCGCCCGATTGGTTCGACCGCGACTGTCGGCATGGCGAATACTACGCCATCCTCCTGTTCTCGGCGCTCGGCGCGATGGCGATGGCCGGCGCCGTCGATATCCTCCAACTCGTCATCGGCGCCCTGCTCTCCTCGGCGACCGGCTATGTTCTCGCCGCCTATCATCGCGATTGGGCCTTGTCGGTCGAGGCCGGCATGAAGTTCTTTCTGATCGGCGCGCTGGCCAATACCAGCTTGATGCTCGGCGCCATCATGATGGTCGGTATGCTGGGTGATACGGGGTTCACAGGGATGAGAGCCACGCTGGCCTCCGGTGAATCGTCGCCAGTCCTGCTGCTGGGAACTGTCCTCGTCCTCGTCGGCCTGAGCTACAAGCTCGGCGCCGCGCCTGCTCACGCCTGGATGCCCGATGTCGCCGAAGGCGCCCCGGCCCCATCCGCCGCCTTCCTCACGGTCGTGCCGAAGATTGGAGCCGCGATCGTGCTGGCCCGCCTTGTCTCACTGTTTCCCATCGACGCGGCCGCCGTCCGGCCTTTGGTAGCGGCCTTGGCGCTGATCACCATGACGCTCGGAAACCTGGCTGCCCTCTGGCAGGACGATCTGCGCCGGATGCTCGGCTGGTCGTCGGTCTCGCAATCGGGCTACGCGCTGATGGCGATCACCGTAGTCGGGCTCAGTCCCGCCGCGATGCCGGCCCTGATCATATTCCTTCTAGGCTACAGCACCGCCAACCTCGCGACCTTCGCCGCGATCACGCATCTGCGTGGCCGCACCGACCGCGCCGATTTCTCCGGCCTCGCCAGCAGCAGGCCACTGGAAGCGACCGCCATCATTATCGGGCTCTTATCCCTGGTCGGCATCCCGCCGCTGATCGGCTTCGTCGGCAAGCTCGAACTGTTCCTCGCGACGATCGATGGCGGATACGGGTGGCTGGCGGTGGCCGCTGTGGCCAACACGGTAGCCTCGCTGTTCTATTACCTGCGCTTCATCGCGCCGATGATCTTCGCCAAATCATTGAGCGAGCCGGCAACGCTCGGCTCATGGTCCGGTGTCGCGATGGTCACCGGGCCCATTGCCATCGTCTTGCTCGGCCTGTTGGTGAACGTAATCCTGGCGCCGCTCATCGGGACCGAGCTGCTGCCCTGATGATTTTGGGCTGCGTCATTACGCCAGAGGGTCCGCTACGGCGGAGATCACCTTGCGGCGATCAGCTCAGCATCTGTTCAATCGGAAGATAAAAAACATCTGCGGCTTCCATTCGGCCAGGCACCTGAACGTTTTGACTCCATCGCCAGCTCAATCCGAGCCGTCCTGACGGCAATCGCCGCAGGATCTCCCGCGAAATGACGATCTTGGCCCCAAGCGTCTTCGACATTTCCTGCAGGCGATGCGCAAGGTTCACCGCATCCCCGAGTACCGTGTACTCGCTGTGCCGGCCGCCGAGGACGACCCCGCCAATGACATGGCCGTGGTGGATCCCGACGCCGAACTGGAGCGGGATCTTGCCGTCATTGGTCCTCATGTCGCTCCATGTCTCCAGGCGATGGATCAGGTCGCACGCACAGTCGAACGCACGCACGGCGTCCGTGGCATCGGGGTGGGGAAAGCCGAACACCGCCATGACGCCGTCGCCCATGAACTTGTCCACCCGTCCGTCCCATTCCGAAACCGTTTCCACCACCCGTTGACGGTATTCCGACAGCAGCGACGCGACATCTTCCAGCGCCATTTGCTCCGACAACCCCGTGAAGCCGCGGATGTCGATAAAGACGACGGCCGCCTCGTTTCGCTGAAGTCCGACATGTGCCCCACCCGATGCCAGTAACACCGCCGTCGTCGGAGAGAAAAACCGGGAAAGATTGGCGCGCTCACTTGACGTCGACACAGCAAAGCGCACGAGCCGCCTGATGTCGACCACCAACATGACCTGGATGGCCGCGACAGCCGCGAAGGCGAGAAGGCGTACGCTCGCCGCTTGTAGTTCCTCTGATGACATCCCGATCTGGAACGGGTCGTCGAACAGGGACAGCGCCGCGACGGCGGCGGATCCCAGAGTCACGAGGGCAGCGAAAACCGCCACCGGACCGGCGCGCATCCGCATGCTGGCATGGGAAAGAAGGACAAATGCGATCGCCAGACTGGGCGTGGCCAGCGCTTCCACGAAGGACGAGCCGGGAATAAACATGTGCTCGGCCGCGAGATAAACGACCAAGGCGGCGTCGATGCAGATGTAGGGCCAATTCAGCCACGAGCGGAACAACCCGGACACCACGAGAGCCACGGCCAGAACCGACGTCGCGGCGTACGCGATCAACAGCGCGATATGCGCCTGATGGTTGATAACGTCCGGCTCGAGAGCCACCGAGATGGCGAAGACGAGAAGGGCGAGGAAGCGCCAGATGACGGTCCTCAGCTCGTTACGCCGCTCGACCTCCAAGATCATTCCGTCGATGTCGCTGCGGCCCGAGTCGATTGCTACCATTGGGGTGATTGCCTCGGCATTTTGATTCCTTGATGTCGCAGTCAACGTTGACGGCGCGCACGACGGCAAGAACACGCGCTCTCACGCCTGCCTCGCGTCTCGGTTTGCAGTAGAGGGAGATCTGTCCACCGATCGAAGATCGCAATCGATCCAATCAGCGGACGTTGTCCCCGAGCGCTTCTCGTCGGAAGAATGCGATGGCGGGATTTATCTGATTAAATACTGTAGCAATATTTTATTCTTCCTGCCAATATATATAAAGTACCGAATTTTGTCATTATGATGACAATCATAATACGATGTTATATTAAAAAGAAAAATAAATATTATTATATTTCTTTATCGACGGCTCTCTCAGTCGATTCGCAACCAGCATAGTCGTCGCGAACCGGCTCGGGGCGAACTCCATTCGCCCCGAGCCGTGAGTGTCGAGCCCTACTTCATCTCGACGACGGTAAGCTTGCCTTTAACGCGGTCGGCGACGAACTCGATGTTCTTGCCTTCCTTCGCTTTGGTCAGCATCTTTTCGTCAGAAACCTTGAAGACCATGGTCATTGCCGGCATGTCGAGGTTCTTCAACGCGCCGTGCTTGATCGTCAGCTTCTGCTGCTTGGCGTCGATCTTGGTGATCTGGCCCTTGGTGTATTCGACCGCGAGGGCTGGACTGGCCAGAGCGAGCGAAAGGAACGAGAGCGCGGCGATTTTGATGAGCTTGGTCATGTGATTTTTCCTGATTGTGAGGGTGAGAGATGTGTCGCGTTCAACGCGACGCGACGGTCAATGGGCCATGCATGCCCATGTCGTAGTGTCCGGGGATCAGACACGCGAATTGGAAGTCGCCGGCCTTGGTGAAAGTCCAAACGATTTCGCCGGCTTCCTCCGCGGGCAGACGGATAGCGTTGGGATCGGCATGTTCCATCTCCGGGAATTTCTCCATGAGCAGCTTGTGCTCCTGGACCCCTTCCGAAGTATCCATGACGAACTCGTGCTCCAGCACGCCGTCATTGGCGATGACGAAGCGGATGGTTTCGCCCTTCTTGACCTCGATCTTGGAAGGTTCGAACAGCATGTCGCCGTCCTCGGTCTCCAGCATCGTGATCTCGATGGTCCGATCGGCGGTCGCCGCCTTGCCGGCTTTGCCGATCGCCACTTCGTCCTCATGACCGCCGCCATGCTTACCGCCGGCCGACGCCGATGTGGCGACGAGCGCGGCTGCGAATGCCGTCGCGATGAACAGTCGTTTCTGCATAAATTATCCTCGTTTCGTTTTGTGTTTGCGTCCCTTGCTTTCCCAGCCTTGCTACATGCCGGAATGCGTTCCCCCACTGGGCATCGTCTGCCGCTTGGGTTTCGATGGCAGCGCGCTGCCCTGCGCACTGGACGCGGGAGCCGCTGTCGCGTCGGGCAGCGATCCGGTCCATTCGTAGGCCACCGTTCCAGGGGGATTTTCATAGTCGCCGGGATCTTCGTAGTCGCCGGCCTCGATCCCCTCCCGCACCTTCACCACGGTGAACATGCCACCCATTTCGAGTGAGCCGAACTGTCCCCAGCCGGCCATCATCGGAATGGTGTTGTCCGGGATCGGCATCGACATTTCCGCCATATCCGCCATGCCCTTCGTTCCCATCGGCATGTAGTCCGGCTGGACCGTGCGGATCTTGCGGGCGACGTTGGTCTTGTTGGCTCCGATGAAGGTCGGGACATCGTGCCCCATCGCGTTCATCGTGTGATGCGACTTGTGGCAGTGCAGGGCCCAATCGCCCGGATGGACCGCGTCGAATTCGTAGGCCCGCATCGCCCCCACCGGGATATCAATGGTGACCTCCGGCCAGCGTGCCTCCGGACGCACCCAACCGCCATCCGTGCAGGTGACCTCGAAATCGTAGCCGTGCATGTGGATTGGATGGTTGGTCATAGTCAGGTTGCCGACCCGCACGCGCACCCGGTCGTCCTTGGCCACGATAAGCGGCGCCACATCCGGAAAAATCCGGCTGTTGATGGTCCACATGTTGAAGTCGGTCATCTCCATGACCTTCGGCAGGTAGGAGCCCGGATCGATGTCGTAGGACGACAGGAGAAAGACGAAGTCGCGGTCGACGGGCATGAAGGACGGGTCCTTCGGGTGGATGACGAAGGAGCCCATCATCCCCATCGCCATCTGCACCATCTCGTCGCCATGCGGATGATACATGAAGGTGCCGCTCTTCAGCGCGTCGAACTCGTAGACGAACGTCTTGCCCGACGGGATCGGCGGCTGCGTCAACCCGGCCACGCCATCCATGCCGTTGGGAAGGATCAACCCGTGCCAGTGGACGGTCGTATGCTCGGGAAGCTTGTTGGAGACGAAAATGCGGATTCGATCGCCCTCGACGCATTCGATCGTCGGGCCGGGCGACTGACCGTTGTAGCCCCACAGATAGGCGGTCATGCCATCGGCCATCTCCCGCTCGACGGGCTCGGCCACGAGATGGAACTCCTTGATCCCGTTGTTCATGCGGAACGGAAGCGACCAGCCGTTTAGGGTCACCACAGGATTGTAGTCAGGCCCCGCCGTTGGCATCAGCGGCGGCTGCGTTGCCGCCTCTTCCATGATCGGAGCTTCCGGCAAGCCCATGGCCGAAGTCTTCGACCACATCGCAGTCCCGGCGAGCGCGGCGCCCGCACCAATGAATTGTCTTCTGGAAAACATCTGTCTGGTTCCTTCCGTTCAATCGCCGTCGCCGTCGCCGGCCGCCATCTCGACACCACCACCCGATTCGATCTCGCCGCCGCCATAGACGGCGGAGGCCAGCCCGGCATCGGCGAGATAGAAGGCGCGCTTGGCGTTGACGGAGAGGATGATCGAGGTGAGCTTGGCCCGGGTGTCGGCCAGAAGGTCGAACGTGTTCGAGATCATGCCGCTATAGGTGAGGATCGCTTCCTTCTCGATCGTCGTCCGCAGCGGTACGACGTTCGAGCGATAGTGCCTGGCGATATCGTATCGGGAGCGGTACGCTTTGTAGGCGGAGCGCGCTTCCGAGCGGATGTCGACGGCCTTTGCCGCCAAGACGTTCGCAGCCCGCAGATACGCGAATTCAGCCTTGCGAAGCCGCGCCTGACCGCTATCGAAGATCGGAATTTCCAGGCCGACCTCAAGGATACCCGAGAGCTGGTTGGTGCTTTTCTTACTGCCGTCCTCGCCCTCTTCGACTTCCTCTTCAAGCTCGAGCCCGGCGGCCAATTCGAGATCGGAGACGTAGCGCGTGGCCTTCGTCAGGCCGTAGGAACGCGCCAGCGCATCCAGTTCGAGCCGCGCCACCTGCAGGTCCACGCGATCGCGCAACGCCTCCGCCTCGATGGCGTTGCGGGTCTGGATATTGCGTGGCAGGCTCGGCAGCGCGTTCGGCACCTCAAAGGACAGGTTCCCTCCCCAAACCCCCATCAGCCGGATCAGCCGCTCCTTGGCGAGCTGCGCGGCTAGTCGCGCCTCGGCGGTCTGGCCGGTCAATTCCGCATAGAACACCTGCTCACGAGCCTGATCGATCTTCGGAAAGGCCCCCGTCTTCCCGAGTTCGGTAGCAAGCTCGGCAGCCGCATCGGCCGCGACCTTCGCCCGGTTCATGTAGGCCACGGTCTCCCAGGCGCCGACCGCCTCGATCCATGCGGCCCGCGTCTGCGCGGCCAGCGCGAGCGTCGCCTCGACAGCCCGCAACCGCGCCTGAAGCACACGCACCTCGGAGACGTCCAGTCGCCGCTCGCGCGTCATCAGCCGGATGACGTTGGCCGCGATCAGCCCCTCGACGGTTCGCAGCGCGCCGATGCCGGCATAGCTCACCGCCAGATTGGGATTGACCGGCAGGCTCTCCTGCCAGAGATCGGCAACCGACATGCCGATGTCGGCATAGGCGGCCTGCAGGCTCTTGTTGTTCAGCAACGCAACTTGCACCGCCGTTTCGACCCCGACGGTCTTGTTCACCAAAAGCTGGCTGACACGCTTGTTGACGGCGGCCGCCTCGGCCCGATTCTGAACCCAGGCAGTTTCCTTGCCGAGGGTTGCCGCGGTCTGATCCTGCACGATCGCAAAGCCGAGCTTCGGATCAAAGTCTTCGGTGATCGCGACGCAGCCGGAGACGAAAAGGGGGACAACCGCCATCGCGGCCTTGCGAAACACACGCATCATTTCGGCGCCTCATCTTCGGTGGCAGTTTCAGCGCCGACCGGGGCCATCGCGACGCCGGTCCGCCGCCATCCGGTTGGCTCGGCGGGACTACGCCTTGAATATCCACCAATGACCGACCGGTAATTGGTGCCGCCGGACGCAGCGGACGGGTCGTCCGCGGACGGGTATGTGAGAACTTGCGGCAAACCCATGGGTTCGCTTGTCGCGCAGCCAGCCAGAAGCAGGCCGGGCAAGCCGACAATCATGAAGCGGATCATTGAAAAGGACCTAACGGGCGAACTTTCCCGCTCGCCAGCCGTTCACGGGCCGGTCGATACGATGAAGTTCCCAAACGTGGAGCAGCGAGAACACCTGACGCTCTAGGCGTGAGGAGGACTCATCCGTGACGATGTCCGATCCGTCGGAGACGGTATGCGAACATCATGGGGCGCGCGGCGGCGCCGTCAGTTCACGCTCGCGGGGGTCTTTTGCCAGTCGGAACCTGGCTTCCCACCAATTCGACCACGTGCCAACCGAGACCCCACTTGGAGGGCCAGTCCAGATGATATTCCACCAACAGGTCCGGCATTGAAGCCGGCGGGCAGTGATCGTTGTGTTTGTCGCCCGTCGCCTTGGGCAAGGGCTTGGCGTCGCTGGCGGCATCGTTCGCGGCCGAAGCGAGATGATCCTCGGCAACTTCAGCAACTGATGGATCGACGATCGAAGCTGCAAACGCGCGGTCACCCGTGTGGGGCGACGCGTGTGCCAATTGAGACGAAAGCACCGCCACGCAGAACAGCGCTGCGGCGAACAGCCTGCCTATCGCTTGCAAGGGGAGCTTTGAGATCGTCATCTGCATCCGGGTACTGGATTCGTTCGAATCCGTCCATCCTGAAATGTTCACGTCGACGTCATCGGCTAGAGAGTGTTGCACTGCAGATTCATCAATCTCGCGGAGCAGTGCGCATCCTCAACCATGACGTTCGATCGCATCGCAAAGTGTCCGAACTCGGGCGACTGTGACTGAAACCGGCTCCAACCTTGCACCAAGTTTGCGCATTCGATCGCAAGGCCGAGAAATAGAGTTTAAAACCTATCCAAGCCTCGGACGACCGCGTTGTTACCCGTTCGCGGAAGGAAGCGCTGGCCTCCTCCATCGAACAGTTCGGCCCGCTCGCCGAACACCTTCTCACCTGCGTCGATGGGAGCGAGGGCGCCCAGACAAAGGCAGCAGCCGCGCGAGCGGCATCAACCCATCTGCAGCGGAACGACCTTCCCGGCTTCGATGGTGACGGCCCTGTCCATGCGCGCGGCAAGCTCATGATTGTGGGTCGCGATCAGGGCCGCCACGCCGGACTGGCGCACCAGCGCCGTCAGTGCGTCGAACACGTAGCCCGCCGTCGTCGGATCGAGATTGCCGGTCGGCTCGTCGGCGAGCAGGACATGCGGCGCGTTGGCCACCGCTCGGGCGATCGCGACGCGCTGCTGTTCACCACCCGACAGTTCGGCCGGGCGATGGTCGGCCCGCTTGCCGATGCGCATGTAGTCGAGAAGCTCCTGCGCTCGCGCGACAGCGTCCGGACGACGCTGACCGAGAATCATCTGGGGCAGCATGACGTTCTCGAGCGCGGAGAACTCCGGCAACAGATGGTGGAACTGGTAGACGAAACCGATCGAGCGACGGCGCATCTCGGTCCGCCGGTCATCGCCGAGACTGCCGCAAGCCTGCCCATCGATAAACACTTCTCCGCCGTCCGGCCGTTCCAGCAGGCCGGCGATGTGAAGAAGCGTCGACTTTCCCGCCCCGGACGGCGCCACCAGCGCCACCATCTCGCCGGCGCTGATGCCGACATCGGCCGCGTCGAGAATGGTCAGGCGGTCATCGCCCTGTTTGTAGTGCCGCTCGACCTGATCGAGCCGCAGCGCAAAGGTCTCAGCCATCATTCGTACCGCAACGCTTCGACCGGATCGAGCCGCGACGCCTGCCAGGACGGCAGGATCGTTGCCAGAAACGACAGGCCGACCGCCATCGCGACGACCAGCACCACCTCGGTCGCGTCGATCTCGGCGGGAAGCCGGCTAAGGAAATAGAATTCGGGATTGAACAACACCGTCCCGGACAGCCACGAAAAGAACTGCCTGATGTTCTCGATATTGAGACCGAACAGTACGCCCAAGACCAGCCCGGCGAACGTGCCGGCGAGACCGATCGAGGCGCCGGTGATCAGGAACACGCGCATCACGGCGCCCCTGGTCGCCCCCATGGTCCTCAGGATCGCGATATCCCGCCCCTTGTCCTTCACCAGCATGAACAGGCCGGAGATGATGTTGAGAGCAGCAACCAGGATGATCAGCGTGAGGATGATGAACATGACGTTCCGCTCGACTTCCAGCGCCGAGAAGAACGAGGCGTTCTGATCCTGCCAGGTGACGGTGTAGTTCGGGCGGTCGGCCGCCGCCTCCACTTTCGGCTGTAGCGCGCGAACGGCGTCCGGGTCGTCGACGAACATCTCGATCGACTGCACCTGGTCCTCCTGATTGAAGAACAGCTGCGCCTCCGACAAAGGCATATAGACATAGGCCGCGTCATACTCCGACAGCCCGATCTCGAAGATTGCGGTGACCGGATAGGCCTTGACGCGCGGCGTCGTGCCGAGCGGCGTCACGTCGCCATCAGGCGAGATCAAGGTGATGTTGTCGTTCAGCCGCAGCCCGAGCGCCTCGGCCAACCGGATGCCGATCGCCACTCCGCCGCCGGTGTCGAACTCAGAAAGCGTGCCTTGCCGGATGTTCTCCGAGACGGGCGCGAGTTCGTCGAGATCGGCGCCGCGAACGCCCTTGACCAGCGCGCCGGTGTTCGATGTTCCGGCGCCCGAGGCCAAGACCTGCCCCTGCACCAAAGGCATGGCAAAATCGACACCCGGCACCGCCGCGATACGCTTGGTGACCTCGTCGTAGTCGCGGAGCGGCTGGTCGATCGGAAACATGATGACATGACCGTTGACGCCGAGAATGCGGGTCAACAGCTCGCCGCGAAACCCGTTCATCACCGACATCACGATGATCAGCGCTGCCACGCCCAGCATGATCCCGACGAATGAGAAACCGGCGATCACCGACACCCCGGCATCGCGGCGCCGCGACCTCAGATAGCGGCCAGCCAGCATCCATTCGAAGCGCGAGAACGGCCGGGTCGAGGTGCGGCCCTCAGGCGCCGCACGGGCTGCGAAAGGGGTATCGCTCACGCCAGTACCCGCTCGACCACGGCGGTGAGCGGCATCGTATCGCGCGCGCCGGTCGCCCTCACCTTGACTTCCGCCTCCCCCGCCTTGGCGCCGCGCGGACCGACAATCACCTGCAGCGGGAGGCCGATCAGGTCCATGGTGGCGAATTTGGCTCCGGCGCGCGTGTCCTGATCGTCATAAAGGACGTCGAGGCCAGCGGTCTGGAGCTGGCGATAGAGGTCGTCGCAGGCAGCGTCGCAGGCGGCATCGCCCGGCTTCATGTTGATGAGACCGACATCGAAAGGCGCGACGGATTTCGGCCAAATGATGCCGTTCTCGTCGTGCGAGGCCTCGATGATCGCCGCCAAGAGACGGCTCGGCCCGATGCCGTAGGAGCCCATGTGGACCGGCACGTCTTTGCCGTCGGGGCCGGTGACGACCGCCTTCATCGGCTCGGAATATTTCGTCCCGAAATGGAAGATGTGGCCGACCTCGATACCGCGCGCGGCGATCTTCTGGTCCTCCGGCAGCGTGTCCCAGGCGGCGGTGTCATGCATCTCGTCCGTCGCCGCGTATGGCGTGGTCCAGGACTTGACGATCTCGGCAAGACCAGCCGCGTCGTCGAAATCGACGCCTTCGTCCGGCACGTCGAGATCGAGATAGTCGCGGTGACAGAACACCTCGCTCTCGCCGGTCGAAGCCAAAATGATAAACTCGTGGCTGAGATCGCCGCCGATCGGTCCGGTATCGGCCCGCATCGGGATCGCCTTCAGCCCGCAGCGCTGGAAGGTCCGCAGATAGGAGACAAACATCCGGTCGTAGGCGGTCTTGGCGCGTTCGAAGTCGATGTCGAAGGAATAGGCGTCCTTCATCAGGAATTCCCGGGAACGCATGACGCCGAAGCGGGGCCGCACCTCGTCCCTGAACTTCCACTGGATATGGTAGAGATTGAGCGGCAGGTCCTTGTAGGAGCGCACGTAGGACCGAAAAATGTCGGTCACCATCTCCTCATTGGTCGGCCCGAACAAAAGATCGCGCTCGTGGCGATCCTCAATCCGCAACATCTCCTTGCCGTAGTCGTCATAGCGGCCGCTCTCGCGCCACAGATCGGCCGGCTGGATCGTCGGCATCAACAGCTCGATAGCCCCGGAGCGATCCTGCTCCTCGCGGATGATCCCGCAGACCTTGTCGAGCACCTTCTTGCCGAGCGGCAGGAAGGTGTAGAGGCCAGCCGCCTGCTGACGGATCATGCCGGCGCGCAGCATCAACCGATGGGAAACGATCTCCGCTTCCTTCGGGGTTTCCTTGAGAATGGGCAGAAAATATCGCGACAGGCGCATGAGGTTTCCGGTAAAATCGGTGTGTCGCGGCGCCATGGCCGCACGGTCGCGTCTTAAACGCTTGATCCGTGATTGGAAAGACGGCAACACGCCATCCGCGCATCGGCGACAAATCGGGCTGACGACGGCATCGCCGTGACGGCGGCGCGATCAAAAAATCACACAGTCGCAAAATTCACGTGACAATCGCCGCTGTGCTGGCTAACCTTCGCTTGCACAAAAAAGGCGCCGGTAAGGCGCCATATTTGCGGTCTAGTCTTGGGAGGACGTGGTTTCCGGTGCGGCAGTCGTCGCAGCCCCGGTCAAAGTCACCGGCGGGAAATCCAGGCACGCGACCTAGAATGCAAGGTGAAAGCCTTGCATTTTTTTTGTGCCTGCGCTCCTGCGTCGGTGGGTATCAGGTGCCGGGAATAATGTGCGGAAGATCGTCCGGCCCGAAGCCGTAGACCTGCGTCACGACGTAGAAGACCGCGAAAATCACCGTCGCGAGTAGCGTCGTCTGCGCGAGCTTGCGCCCCATCCGGGCGTGGGTCGGCGCGCTATGCGCCGTCCCGAGGATCACTTCGTCGTCTTCGATCTGCGAGCGTACTCCCAGCGGCAAGATGACAAACAGCGACACCCACCAGATGATGAAATAAATCGCGAGCGCCGATACCCAGCCCAATGTCAGACCTCCTCCAGTTCGGTCAGCGTGCCGAACATGTCACCGGGATGGATGAACAACACCGGCCGCCCATGCGCTCCGATCTTCGGCTCGCCATCGCCGAGCACCCTCGCCCCACCGGCGATCATCCGATCCCGCGCCGCTTTCAGGTCGGACACCTCATAGCAGATATGGTGCATGCCGCCCTTCGGATTCTTGGCGAGAAACGCGGCGATGGGCGACGCTTCGCCCAGCGGCTCGAGGAGTTCGACCTTGGTGTTGTCGAGCTCCACGAAGACGACCGTGACACCGTGCTCGGGCAACGCCTTTGGCTCCGACACTGTCGCCCCCAGCGTCTCGCGATAGCGCCGCACCGCTCCCGAAAGATCGGGAACGGCCAGAGCCACATGATTCAGTCGACCGAGCATGGCATTTCCCTCGACGGGTTTCAGGACCGCGTGACGAACACCGTGACGATCGGCTTCTTACCCCACGCCTCGAAAGCGGCCCCGCGCACCGCGCGGCGGACCGACTCGCCGAGTTTGTCGAGGTCCTTGCGGCGGTTGCGCGGCGTGCTCTCGACAGCACCGGCGGCGGCGTCGATCAGGACATCCTCAATCTCCTCACCGGTCGCGTCGTCCTGCGGCAGGCCGAGCGCCACGAGGTCGGGATCCTCGCGCAATTCCAGCTTGCCATCCAATTCCACCAGCACCGCCACGTGGCCGACGAAGGACAGCCTGCGGCGCTCGTTGATGCCCATGGCTTCGGCCGTGCCGATCAGGCGGCCGTCCTTGTAGAGGCGTCCGACCGGAACCTCATGGACGACCTGGGCGGCGCCAGGCGCCAGCTGGACGGCGCGTCCGTTGCGCGCCTCGACCACCTGCTTGATCCCCAATTCCCGCGCGAGGGCCGCGTGGGCGGTCAGATGCGCCGCCTCTCCATGAGCCGGAATGGCGATCGTCGGACGCACCCATTCATACATCTGGCGCATCTCGCTGCGACGCGGATGGCCGGAGACGTGGACGAGTTGCTCGCCATCCTCGAGCACCTTGACGCCGCGTTCGATCAGCGCGTTCTTGATGTCGATGATGAGCTTTTCGTTGCCGGGAATCGCGCGCGAGGAGAAGATCACAAGGTCGCCCCGCGACAGCGCGACGCTCGGGTGCTCGTCCCGCGCGATGCGCGCCAGCGCAGCGCGGGCCTCGCCCTGGCTACCGGTCAGGATGATCACCGCCTTCTCAGGCGGGATGTAGCCGAAATCCTGCTCGCCCAGGAACGGCGGAATGCCGTCCATATAGCCGAGCTCGGTCGCGACATCGATCATCCGCCGCATCGAGCGCCCCATCAGCAGCACTTGCCGCCCGGCATCGCGAGCCGCCGCCGCAATCGAACGGATGCGCCCGACATTGGAGGAGAAGGTGGTGACGGCGACCCGGCCCTTGGCGCCACGGATGATCTCGGCAAGTGACGCCGAGACCGCTGTCTCGCTGGGGCTGTCGCCCTCCCGAAGCGCGTTGGTCGAATCGGCGACGATGGCGAGGACGCCTTCGTCGCCGATCTCCCGCAACCGCTTCTCGTCGGTCGGCGCGCCGAGCGCCGGCGTCGGATCGATCTTCCAGTCGCCGGTGTGGACGACGGTGCCGGCCGGCGAACGGATCGCCAGCGCCACCGGTTCGGGGATCGAGTGCGTGACGTTGATCGCCTCGATCTCGAAGGGACCGACGTTGAAGCGATCACCTGCCGCGAACAGCTCCACCGGAATCTTCGGCGCGCCCGGCTCCCCTTCCCGCTTGGCCGCCAGCAGCGCCGCGGTGAAAGCGGTTGCGTAGACCGGAACCTTCAGCTTCGGCCAAAGATCGAGCAGAGCACCATAGTGGTCCTCATGCGCATGGGTGATGACGATCCCTTTCAGCGCATTCTTCTGCTTTTCCAGAAACCGGATGTCGGGAAGAACGAGATCGACCCCAGGAAAGTCGGGACCGGCAAAAGAGACGCCGCAGTCGACCACGATCCACTGTCGATCATCATCCGGCCCATAGCCGTACATGGCGAGATTCATGCCGATCTCACCGATGCCGCCGAGCGGCACAAACATTAGCTTGTTCAAACTTCTATCTTCTTTCGTGTCTTTGCCCCGCCCGGTCATGATCGACCCACGCAGCTCATTCGAGTTTGTTTCAGTTACATTCGTCGTCGTTCGATTGCCGCCCTAAACGGCGGAGACCGGTGGCGCCATGCGCTCGTCGCTCTCCAGAAAAAACAGATCGCCGGCCGAAACCGCGGTGGTCTCGCCGTCATCACCGCGCAATATCAGCCGACCGCGCTCGTCGAGCGCCTCGAAGCGTCCCGTCAGCGCGCTATCGGCAAGATTGACCCGGCATGCCTGGCCGAGCCCCACGGCATGGGCAAGCCATTCGCGCCTGATCGCGGCAAATCCCTCGCCGCGCCGGAAGATCGCAAGGGCGCGTTCCACCTCGTCAGCGACGGCCGCGAAGATGGCATCAAGGTCGCAGCGCACGCCCTCCCGCGCCAGGCTGGTCACCTCGTACGGCGTGCCATCCGGCACATGGGCGACGTTGACCCCGCAGCCGATGACAACCGCCATCCTTCTATCCGGCAAACGCTCGCTTTCCAGGAGAATGCCGACCGCCTTGCGGCCCCTGACGAGGACGTCATTCGGCCATTTGACCGCAACCAGATCTTCGTCGGCGCCCGTGAGCTTGGCGAGAGCGTTCCGCACGCCAAGCGAGGCGACCAGCGGCAGGTTCGACAGATGCTCCAATGGCGCCGGGTCGATGACCAGCCAACTCGCATAGAGGTTTCCCGGCTCCGAGACCCACGCCCGGCCTCTGCGGCCGCGTCCCGCCATCTGCCGTTCAGCCGTGATCCACAAAGGCCCCGGATCGCCGGCGCGCGCGGCCTCCAACGCCACTGAATTCGTCGAGGCGACTTCGCCGAGGGCGAGGCGCCGTCGTGGTGCTTTCGTGCCCGTCGGCACCGTCAGAAAAACGTCCGCGCCGCGGCCTCGGCAGCGGTGAAGATCGGCCCCCCGATGAAAAGGTAGACGGGGAAGATGAACAGCGCCGCAGCCCACAGAACCAGCCGCAACTCCATGGCCATCGGCACGAACTCCGCCGATGGTTCATCGAACCACATCAACTTCACGATCCTCAGATAATAGTAAAGCCCGACGACGCTTGCCAGTACGCCGATGACCGCCAAGGCGTAAAGTTCCGCCTCGACCGCCGCCATGAACACGAAATATTTGGCGAAGAAACCGGCCAGTGGCGGCAAGCCGGCGAGCGACAGCATCAAGATCGTCAGGAACAGCGCCATCACCGGGTTGGTCTTCGACAGACCCGCCAGATCCTCGATTTCCTCGACCACCCCGTCCTTGCGCCGCATGGCGAGGATCACGGCAAAAGTGCCCAGCGTCATCGCCAGATAGATCGTCATGTAGATCAGGACGCCGCGGACGCCTTCGACATTGGCTGCCGCGAGCCCCACGAGGGCAAATCCCATATGGCCGATCGAGGAATAGGCCATCAGACGCTTGAAATTACGCTGGCCGATCGCCGCGAAGGCGCCGAACGCCATCGACGCGATCGAGATGAAGACGATGATCTGCTGCCAATCCACCTGCAACGGCTCGAAGCCCTGCACCGTGAAGCGGGTAATGAGCGCCATGGCCGCAACCTTCGGCGCACCGGCAAGGAAGGCGGTGATCGGGGTCGGCGCGCCCTCGTAGACGTCGGGCGTCCACATGTGGAACGGTACCGCCGAAATCTTGAAGGCTAGGCCCGCGAGCACGAACACCAGGCCAACGACGAGGCCGAGGGAGCGTCCTTCGCTGGTGATCGCCGATGCGATCGCGCCGAACTCGATCTGGCCGGTAAAGCCGTAGACCATCGAAGCGCCGTACAGCAGCATGCCCGAGGACAACGCGCCAAGGACGAAATATTTCAGGCCAGCCTCGGTCGAACGGGCCGAATCCCGGTTGATCGCGGCGAGAACGTAGATCGCCAACGACTGCAGCTCGAGCCCGAGATAGAGCGTGATCAGGTCGCCGGCCGACACCATGACCATCATTCCGGTCGTCGACAGCACGATCAGCACCGGAAACTCGAACCGGTTGAACCGCTCGCTTTCGGCGAAGCCGACCGACATGATCACCGCGGCGGCCGAGCCGACGAGCACCAGAACCTTCATGAATCCGGCAAAGGGATCGAGCACGAAGGAGCCGCCAAAGGCTTCGCCGTAGGGCGTGACGAAGACGAGCCAGAGCCCGGCGATGATGATCAGCGCGACCGACAGGCCGGTCACCGTCTGGGCGCTGCGCTCACCGGCGAAGACGCCGATCATCAGAAGGACCATCGCGCCTCCCGCCATGATCAGTTCTGGACCGACGATCGGCAGACTCGAGGCGACCATTTGCGAATACATATGCGTCCGATCCCCGCTTTTACTGCGCCAGGGCGACCGATTGGGCCGCCTCCAGGGCTGCGGTGTAGGTATTGAGCATCGATTCGACCGATGCCGCCGTCACATTGAAGACCGGCATCGGATAGATGCCGAAGAAAATCACGAGAGCGACGAGCGGATAGAGCAGGATTTTCTCGCGCCGCGACAGGTCGAGGATCGCGCGCAGGCTCTCCTTCTCCAGCGCGCCGAAAATCACCCGCCGATAGAGCCACAACGCATAGGCCGCCGACAGGATGACGCCGGTGGCCGCAAAGATCGCCACCCAGCTGTTGACCTGGAACACCCCGACCAGAGTCAGGAACTCGCCGACGAAGCCGCTCGTCCCCGGCAGCCCGACATTGGCCATGGTGAAGATCAGCATCGCGGTGGCGTAATGCGGCATCCGGTTGACCAGACCGCCATAGGCGCTGATCTCACGGGTGTGCATGCGGTCATAGACGACACCCACGCAAAGGAACAGCGCCCCGGACACCAGCCCGTGCGAGAGCATCTGGAAGATCGCCCCCTCGACGCCCTGCTGGTTGGCCGCGAAGATACCCATCGTCACGAAGCCCATATGCGCGACTGACGAGTAGGCAATCAGCTTCTTGATGTCCTCCTGCATCAGCGCCACCAGCGAGGTGTAGATGATCGCGACGACCGACAGCGTGAAGACGAATGGCGCAAAATCGGCCGAGGCCAGCGGGAACATCGGTAGCGAAAAGCGCAGGAAGCCGTAGCCGCCAAGCTTCAAGAGGATGCCGGCCAGGATCACCGATCCCGCCGTCGGCGCCTCGACATGGGCGTCAGGCAGCCAGGTGTGAACCGGCCACATCGGCATCTTCACGGCGAAGCTGGCGAAGAAGGCGAACCAAAGCCAAGGCTGCATCGAGGCCGGGAAGCTGTGCTGCAGGAGTTCCGGTATCGAGCTGGTGCCGGCGTCCCAATACATCGCCATGATGGCGATCAGCATCAGCACCGAGCCGAGGAAGGTGTAGAGGAAGAACTTGTAGCTCGCGTAGATCCGCCGCTTGCCGCCCCACACGCCGATGATCAGGAACATCGGGATGAGGCCGCCTTCGAAGAAGACGTAGAAGAGCACGAGATCGAGCGCGCAGAAAACGCCGATCACCAGCGTCTCCAGCACCAGGAAGGCGATCATGTATTCCTTCACGCGGGTCTGCACCGACTCGAAGCTCGCGAGGATGCAGATCGGCATGAGGAAGGTCGTCAGGATCACGAACAACATCGAGATGCCGTCGACACCCATGTGATAGGTAATCCCGCTGCCGAGCCAGTCCAGCCGCTCGACCATCTGGAAGTCGGGATTCGACGTGTCGAATTCGATCCAGATCCAGAGCGACACGACGAAGGTGAAGACCGTGGTCAGCAGCGCCACGGTGCGGATATTGCGGCGCGCCAGTTCGCTCTTGTCCTTGATGAACAGGATCAGCAGCGCGCCGACCAGCGGCAGGAAGGTGACGGTCGAAAGGATCGGCCAGTCGCTCATCAGTTCGCCCCCCCGAGCATCGTCCAGGTGACCAGCGCCGCGACGCCGATGAGCATCGCGAAGGCGTAGTGATAGAGGTAGCCGGTCTGCAGACGGACCACGCGATTGGTGACGTCAAGAACACGTGCCGAGACACCATCAGGCCCGAGCCCATCGATCACCTTGCCGTCGCCGGTCTTCCACAGGAAGCGTCCGAGCGCCTTCGCCGGGCGTACGAACAGGAAGTCGTAGAGCTCGTCGAAATACCATTTGTTCAAGAGGAACGTGTAGAGGCCGCGATGGCGCTCGGCCAGTCGATGCGGCAGTTCGGGCGAGCGGATGTAGAACAGCCAAGCGATGGCGAAGCCGATCGCCATCATGACCGCCGGCAGGAATGCGATGGCAAAGGGCACGTCGTGGATGTCGTGGAGAATTTCGTTCCCGGCGCCGGTAAACAGCGAAGCAAGCCAGAACTCCTCGTAGCCCTCTCCGATGAAAGCGCCCTCGAACAGGAGACCGGCGAACAGCGCGCCGGCGGCCAGCACGAATAGCGGCACCAGCATCACCATCGGCGATTCGTGGATATGATGCATGACGTCCGCGGAGGCACGCGGCTTGCCGTGAAACGTCATGAAAATCAGGCGCCAAGAATAGAAGCTGGTCAACAGTGCCGCCAGAACCGTCAGACCCCAGCCATAGGTCGCGAAGGCATTATCGCCAACGAAAGCCGCTTCGATGACGGCGTCCTTGGAGAAATAACCCGCCGTGAACGGAAAGCCGGTCAGCGCCAGCGTGCCGATCACCATCAACCAGTAAGTGACCGGGATATGCTTCTTGAGCCCACCCATGCGCCGCATGTCCTGCTCGTCGGAGACAGCGTGGATCACGGAGCCAGCGCCGAGGAACAAGAGCGCCTTGAAGAAGGCGTGGGTAAACAGGTGAAAGATCGCCACGCTGTAGGCGCCGACGCCGAGGGCGACGAACATGTAGCCGAGCTGCGAACACGTCGAATAGGCGATGACCCGCTTGATGTCGTTCTGGACCAGCCCGACCGTGGCGGCGAAGATCGCCGTCGTCGCGCCGATGAAAGTGACGAAGGTCAATGCGGTCTGGCTCAGCTCGAACAGTGGTGACATGCGGGCGACCAGAAAGACGCCAGCCGTGACCATCGTGGCGGCATGGATCAGCGCGGAGACCGGCGTCGGGCCTTCCATCGCGTCCGGCAGCCAGGTGTGGAGCCCGATCTGGGCCGATTTGCCCATGGCGCCCATGAACAAGAGCAGGCAGATGACGGTGAGCGCGCCGCCCATCGACAGCGAGTAGCCGGCGAAGCTGAGGACAGTGTCGCCGAGCGCGGGAGCAGCCTCGCCCGCCTCGCCGCCCATCTGGCCGGCGATATCGGCCGCGCCGGCGAAGATGGTGTCGAGATTGAGCGAGCCGAACAGCACGAAGATGCCAAAGATGCCGAGCACGAAGCCGAAATCGCCGACCCGGTTGACGATGACGGCCTTCATCGCGGCCGCGTTGGCCGACGGCTTTTTGTACCAGAAGCCGATCAGGAGATACGAGGCCAGGCCGACGCCCTCCCAGCCGAAGAACATCTGCACGAGATTGTTCGACGTCACCAGCATCAGCATGGCGAAGGTGAACAGAGACAGATAGGCGAAGAAGCGCGGCCGATACGGATCGTGATGCATGTAGCCGATCGAATAGACATGCACGAGCGAGGAGACCGTGTTGACGACGACCAGCATGACCAGGGTCAGGCGGTCGATCCGCAACGACCAGGCGACCTCGAGGCCGCCGGATTGCATCCATTGAAACAGCGTCAACCGCAGCGTCTCGCCTTCGCCGAAGCCGAAGGAAATGAAGGCGATCCACGACATGATCGCCGCGATGATCAAAAAGCCGGAGGTGATATATTCGGACGCCTTGGCGCCGATCGCGTTGCCGAAGAGGCCGGCGATCAGGAAGCCGGCGAGCGGCAGGATAACGATGGTCTGATACACGCCCGATCAGCCTTTCATCGTGTTGACGTCATCGACGGCGATGGAGCCGCGATTGCGGAAGAAGACGACGAGGATGGCGAGGCCGATCGCCGCTTCAGCGGCTGCGACGGTCAACACGAAGAGCGCGAAGACCTGCCCGACCAGATCGTTCAGAAACGCCGAGAACGCCACGAAATTCAGGTTCACCGCCAAGAGAATCAACTCGACCGACATCAGGATCGTGATGATGTTCTTGCGGTTCATGAAGATGCCGAAAACGCCCGTGACGAACAGGATCGCCGCGACCGTAAGGTAGTGTCCGAGACCGACTTCCATTGCGCTCATTTCCTCGTTCTCAGATGCCCTTGCCGCTCTCGACCTTGCGGATTTCGATCGCCGTCGCCGGGTTCCGCGCGACCTGCGCCGGAATCGACTGACGCCGGATGCCTTCCTTGTGGCGAAGGGTCAGAACGATCGCACCGATCATCGCGACGAACAGGATCAGCCCTGCAAGCTGGAAAAACAGAATGTAGCGGGTGTAGAGCACCGCCCCGAGCGCCTCGATGTTCGACATTTCGGTCAATGGCGGCGTCGGCATGGCCGTCGCGACGGACAGCTGCGGCTCGTAATAATTGCCGGTGACCGCGATGATCAGCTCGGCGAGCAGCACGATTCCGACGATCGCGCCAAACGGCGCGTACTGCAGCGCGCCACGCTTCAACTTGGCGAAGTCGACGTCGAGCATCATGACGACGAACAGGAAGAGCACGGCAACGGCACCCACATAGACGACGACGAGAATCAACGCCAGGAATTCGGCACCGGTCAGCAGGAACAACCCGGCGGCGCTCACAAAGGTCGTAATCAGAAACAGCACCGAATGGACCGGATTCTTGGAGAAAACGACCATCAGCGCCGCGCCGACTGCGATCAGCGCGAAGATGTAGAAAAACAGTGCCTGAAGGCCCAGCATCCTCGGGCTCCTTGTAGTGGTATCGGATGCGGCCTGACGGTCGTCGCCCTGCCACCTCGATCTTGTCAAATCAGGCGGAGATTCGCGCCCGGTCTGGCGATCCTCCGGCCGAAAAAATCCCTGCCCGCTTAGCGGTAAGGCGCGTCGAGCGCAATGTTGCGCGCGATCTCCCGCTCCCAGCGATCGCCGTTGGCGAGCAACCGCTCCTTGTCGTAGTAAAGCTCCTCGCGGGTCTCGGTCGCGAATTCGAAATTTGGGCCCTCGACGATGGCGTCGACCGGGCAGGCCTCCTGGCAGAAGCCGCAATAAATGCACTTCACCATGTCGATGTCGTAGCGCACCGTCCGGCGGGTGCCGTCATTGCGTCGCGGTCCGGCCTCGATGGTGATCGCCTGGGCTGGGCAGATCGCCTCGCAAAGCTTGCAGGCAATGCAGCGCTCCTGGCCGTTGGGATAGCGCCGCAAGGCGTGCTCACCACGAAAACGCGGACTCTGCGGCCCCTTCTCGAACGGGTAGTTCACCGTCGATTTCGCTGCGAAGAAATAGCGCATCGACAGGCCGAACGCCTTGATGAACTCGATAAGGAACAGGGATTTGACGGTCTGGGCGATGGCGTTCAAGAGACTCTAGCCTCCCAAGTTCGAGGCGATGACCGGGCCGGCGAACCAGCCGACAACCGGGAAGAGAACGAACTGCGAAACGCGGGCAATGTTCAGCGCCGCCCCGGCTCCGACGCGCTCGGAAGGCCGGCGCCGAGCCATAGCGTCGATGACATAGCCAAGCACGAAGAAGTCCGCGAGGCCGATGGCGAGGCCGACCAGAGCACCGATGAGCGCCGGATCGGTCATGCGGCCGCGGCGCCCCAACCCATGAACTGCACGACGAAGGCGACGATCACCACCATTGCGAGCGAGATCGGCAGGAACACCTTCCAGCCAAGCCGCATCAGTTGGTCGTAGCGGTAGCGGGGCACGAAGGCCTTGACCATCGCGAACATGAAAAAGACCAGCGCGACCTTGGACAGGAACCAGATGACGCCCGGCACCCAGGTGAACGGCGCGAAGTTGAAGGGCGGTAGCCACCCGCCGAGAAAGAGGATCGTCGTCAGCGCGCACATCAGCGTAATCGCCGCGTACTCGCCGAGCATGAACATCATGTACGGGGTCGAGCCGTATTCGACCATGAAGCCGGCGACGAGTTCCGATTCGGCCTCCGGCAGGTCGAAGGGCGGCCGGTTGGTCTCGGCCAACGCAGAGATGAAGAACACCACGAACATCGGGAACAGGCCGAGCCAGTGCCAGTCGAGGAAGGTGTTCGGCAGGCCGGCCATGGTGCCGAGACCGGTCTGCTGGGCCAACACGATGTCGGTGAGATTGAGCGAGCCGACGGCCAAAAGCACGGTGACAATGACGAAGCCGATCGAGACCTCATAGGAGACCATCTGCGCGGCGGACCGCAGCGCGCCGAGGAAGGCGTATTTCGAGTTCGACGCCCAACCGCCCATGATGACGCCATAAACCTCCAGCGAGGAGATCGCGAAGACGTAGAGGATGCCGATATTGATGTCGGCGATCACCCAGCCTTCGGCGACCGGCACCACGGCGAAGGTGGCAAGCGCCAGCGTCACGGCGACCAGCGGCGCGAGCAGGAACACGACCTTGTCCGCGCTGGCCGGGATCACCGGTTCCTTCAGCACGAATTTCAACAGGTCGGCGAAGGACTGGAACAGCCCCCAAGGACCGACGACATTGGGTCCGCGGCGCATCTGGACCGCAGCCCAGATCTTGCGGTCCGCCAAAAGGATATAGGCGACCAGGACGAGCAGAACGACGAGGAACAGAAGGCTCTGCGCCAGAATGATCAGGCCCGGCCAGACATAGAGGGAGAAGAATTCAGCCACTGCCAGCCGTCCTTTATTCTGCCGCTTCGAGGTGCTCGGCGATTGCGAGCTGCGAGCACTCGGCCATCACCTTCGACGCGCGGGCGATCGGGTTGGTCAGGTAGAAGTCGCCGATATTCGACGCGAACATTCCAGTGCCCAGCGATTTCGCGCGATCGGCCAGTCCGGTGATGACCGCCGGGTCGGCCGACTCGATCCGATCCGACCGCATGAAGGCGTGCGACTGATACAGTTCGCGCCGCAGCGCCGCAAGCGAATCGAACGGCAGCGTTTTGCCGAGAACGGCGGACAGCGCCCGGATGATCGCCCAGTCCTCGCGCGCGTCGCCGGGCGGGAAGGATGCCCGGCTGCCAGTCTGCGCCCTGCCCTCGACATTGACCCAGGTCCCCGATTTCTCGGTGTAGGCCGCGCCCGGCAGGATCACGTCGGCGCGGTGCGCGCCCCGATCCCCATGGGTGCCGATGTAGACGACGAAGGGCCCGGCTGCGATCTCGATCTCGTCGGCACCGAGATTGAACAGCACGTCGACCTCGCCATCGCCCATCTGGGCTGTGGTCTTGCCGCTCTCACCCGGCACGAAGCCGATATCGAGGCCGCCGACCCGCGATGCCGCAGAATGCAGGACGTTGAAGCCGTTCCAGCCCTCGGTGATGGCTCCGATTTCGCGCGCCAGCGCGGCGATCGAGGCCAGCACATCCGCACCGTTCTCGCCGGCGAGCGCGCCCTGACCGACGATGATCATCGGGCGCTCGGCGCCTTTCAGCGTATCGAAGAAGCCGCGATTGGCGCCGCCCAGATCGGACAACGTCTCGGTGCCGGCGCCGAGATAGGTGGTTTCGTAGCGCAGATCGACATTCTCGCCGATCACGCCGATGGGGAAGTCGCCCATGCGCCAACGCTTGCGGATGCGGGCGTTGAGGACGGAGGCCTCGAAGCGCGGATTGGCGCCGACGATCAGCAATGCATCGGCATTCTCGATACCGGCGATCGTCGTGTTGAACAGGTAGGAGGCGCGGCCGTCGGCCGGATTAAGCTTGGCGCCGTCCTGGCGGCAGTCGAGATTGGTCGAGCCGAGCTCGCCGATCAGGCGCTTCAGCGCCCACATCTCCTCGACGGCGGCGAGATCGCCCGCGATCGCGCCGAGTCGCGCACCCTCGACGCCAACGACCTTGGCCTTGATCGCGGCGAAGGCCTCCTGCCAGCTCGCCGGACGCAGGCGGCCGTTCTCGCGCACATAGGGCTTGTCGAGACGCTGGGTCCGCAGGCCGTCCCAGACGAAGCGGGTCTTGTCGGAGATCCACTCCTCGTTGATCTCCTCGTTGATGCGCGGAAGAATCCGCATGACCTCGCGACCGCGCGTATCGACGCGGATCGCCGATCCGACGGCATCCATCACGTCGATCGTCTCGGTCTTGGTCAGCTCCCACGGCCGCGCCTGGAATGCGTAGGGCCGCGAGGTCAGCGCGCCGACCGGGCACAGATCGATGACGTTGCCCTGCAGCTCCGACGTCATCGCCTGCTCGAGGAAGGTGGTGATCTCGGCATCCTCGCCGCGGCCGATGAGGCCCAGATCGGAAATGCCGGCGACCTCGGTGGTGAAGCGGACGCAGCGCGTGCAGTGGATGCAGCGCGTCATGATCGTCTTGACCAGCGGGCCGATATATTTGTCCTCGACCGCGCGCTTGTTCTCCCGATAGCGCGACGAATCGACACCAAAGGCCATCGCCTGGTCCTGCAGGTCGCATTCGCCGCCCTGATCGCAGATCGGGCAGTCCAGCGGATGGTTGATCAGCAGGAACTCCATCACGCCTTCGCGGGCCTTCTTGACCATCGGCGTGTTGGTGAAGACCTCCGGCAATTCGCCGTTTGGTCCCGGCCGCATATCGCGGACACCCATGGCGCAGGAGGCGGCGGGCTTCGGCGGTCCGCCCTTCACCTCGACGAGGCACATGCGGCAATTGCCGGCGATCGACAGCCGTTCATGGAAGCAGAAGCGCGGAATCTCGGCCCCCGCCTCCTCCGCCGCCTGCAGCAGCGTGTAGTGGTCCGGGACCTCGATCTCTTTGCCGTCGACTTTGAGTTTGGTCATGGACCTATCCTGCTTATTCCGCCGCTTCGAGCACGGGCCGGCGATCGGCGTCGGCATTGCGCGAGAACTCGTCGATCCGCCGCTCGATCTCGGCGCGGAAATGGCGCACGAGCCCCTGGATCGGCCAGGCCGCCGCATCGCCAAGCGCACAGATCGTATGGCCCTCGACCTGCTTGGTCACGTCGAGCAGCATGTCGATCTCGCGCTTCTGGGCATTGCCGGTGACCATGCGCTCCATCACCCGCCACATCCAGCCGGTGCCCTCGCGGCAGGGCGTACACTGGCCGCAGCTCTCATGCTTGTAGAAATACGAGATTCGGGCGATCGCCTTCACGATGTCGGTGGAGCGATCCATGACGATGACGGCGGCGGTGCCGAGCGAGGTCTTGATCTCGCGCAGGCCGTCGAAATCCATCGGCGCGTCGATGATGTCCTCGCCCGGAACCAGCGGCACGGATGATCCGCCGGGGATGACCGCCAAGAGATTGGCCCAGCCGCCGCGAACGCCGCCGCAATGCTTCTCGATCAGCTCGCGGAAGGAGATGCCCATCGCCTCCTCGACCGTGCAAGGCCGTTCGACATGGCCGGAGACGCAGAACAGCTTGGTGCCGGTGTTGTTCTGCCGGCCGATACCGGCAAACCAGCCACCGCCGCGGCGAAGAATCGTTGGC
Source organism: Aurantimonas sp. C2-5-R2 (assembly GCF_036549495.1). Taxonomy (NCBI): domain Bacteria; kingdom Pseudomonadati; phylum Pseudomonadota; class Alphaproteobacteria; order Hyphomicrobiales; family Aurantimonadaceae; genus Aurantimonas; species Aurantimonas sp. C2-5-R2. The sequence continues at coordinate 72,062 of NZ_JAZHLJ010000007.1, read as the reverse complement.
GCGACCGCGATCGACTCGACGTTGTTCACCGTGGTCGGGCAGCCGTACAGCCCGACATTGGCCGGGAACGGCGGCTTGAGGCGCGGCTGGCCCTTCTTGCCTTCCAGACTTTCCAGCAGCGCGGTTTCCTCACCGCAGATGTAGGCGCCGGCGCCGTGATGGACGATGATGTCGTAGTCCCAGTCGCATTTGTTGTTCTTGCCGAGCAGACCGGCCTCGTAGCACTCATCGATGGCCCGCTGGAGCGCTTGACGCTCGCGGATATACTCGCCGCGAACGTAGATGTAACAGGCGTGCGCGCCCATCGCGAAACCGGCGATGACGCACCCCTCGATCAGCGTGAACGGGTCGTTCCGCATGATCTCCCGGTCCTTGCAGGTCCCGGGCTCGGATTCGTCGGCGTTGATGACGAGATAATGCGGGCGCTCGCCGGGCTCCTTCGGCATGAACGACCATTTGAGACCGGTCGGGAAGCCGGCGCCGCCACGCCCGCGCAGGCCCGATTCCTTCATCTCGTTGATGATCCAGTCGCGACCCTTGCCGATGATGTCGGCCGTGCCGTCGAAATGCCCGCGCTTCATCGCGGCCTTCAGGCTTTTGTCCCTGAGGCCGTAAATGTTGGTGAAAATGCGGTCCTTGTCCTGAAGCATCTAGTGTCTCCTCGTCCGCATCATTCCCGGCCCGGAGCGCGCGCAGCCGCGGCCTGTAAGGCCTTGGCCTGAGCGGTCCAGCCGTCACGAACGGCGCGGCCACGGAAATTCAGATAATCGTCGACCCAGACAAGCTCGGACTCCCGCCATTTTGCGATCTGCCGGAGATGAAAGACACCGAGTTCGTTCAACTTGGCCTCGATCACCGGACCGATGCCCTTGATCTGCTTCAGATCGTCCGGCGTGCCCTCCGGCGCGCTCAGGAGACCTGCGGGCTTCTCGCCGGGTTGGCTCGCCTGCGCGGCAATTCCTGCGGCGGCCCCATCCATGGGCCCGGAACTGGTATCGGAGGTCGTCCGGCGCTGGCCCTCCAGCTTTGCGCCGCCGTCTTTTCCGGAGAGATCGATCGTCGCGTCTGTGGCGCCCGGCTCTTTGGACTTATCGCTCGGAGTCAGCGCGACGTCCGGGACCGTCGCCGCGCGGGCAGCGGCTTCCTTCTGGCGGAGCGTCCCGCCGGTCGGCGCCGTGGCTGCCGGCGTGTCAGCCGAAACCTGATCGGCTTCGGCGGCGTCTCGCTGGGCTTCTCCGGTCGCGCCGTCGACGGCTCCGCCGGTACGGCCCGAGCCCGGTCGATGGCCGTTGGCGACCAGATCGTCACTGACATGCTTCTCGGCCGATGGCGGCGTCTTGTCGCCGCTGGCTTTGCCCGGGGCCGCGATGGTCGGATCGGTTTCCGCAGCGTCCGTGTTCGGCCGGCCGGCATTGGAAGCGGCGGTGGAGATAGCCTGCCCACCCGCCTTACCGCGCGCCGGCGCGGATGCCTCGGACGCCCGAGGCTTATCAGCCGGCAAATCCTTGATCAGATCGTCGTAATCGCCAGTCAGGCTCGTCAGACCGCCGATCGGAGCCGACAGATGGCGTCCGTTCTGCGGTCCCGGCTCGACTTCCCCGCCGCGCCCCGCCTCGAAAAGATCGATGATCTCCTCAAGTCGCTCCGGTGTCAGATCCTCATACGTATCCTCGGAGACCATGACCATCGGCGCGTTGACGCAGGCGCCGAGGCACTCGACCTCTTCCCACGAAAGCGTTCCCGACTCGTTGGCATGGAAGGGTTCGGGATGGATCTTCGACCGGCAGACGGCTTTCAAATCCTCCGCGCCGCGCAACATGCAGGGCGTCGTACCGCAAACCTGGACATGCGCCCTTGTTCCGACCGGCTTCAACTGAAACTGAGTGTAGAAGGTCGCGACCTCGAGCACGCGGATCAAGGGCATCGCCAGCATGTCGGCGATATGGACGATCGCGGACTTGGTGACCCAGCCTTCTTGTTCCTGTGCGCGCATCAGAAGAGGAATCACTGCCGACTGCTGACGACCCTCCGGATATTTACGGATCGTCGCCTGTGCCCAAGCCGTGTTTTCGTCGGTGAAGGCGAAGCTCTTGGGCTGGATGGCATCTTCCGCGAGACGTCTGACAGACATCGGACCTCGGCTCTAGAAGCGGTTCTACATGCGATATTGCGGTGCGTTCTATCACACGATCGGCAAAAGGCCAGTGGCTTTAAGCCGTATGATTCCTCCGTCGCCCGATTGTCCGGGCGGCGACGATTCAGATGTCCAGAAGTGGCTCGACGCTGACAATCGGCGGTGCCCGATCGTGATCAGCGGTCGACCTCACCAAAGACGATATCAAGCGAGCCGAGAATAGCCGAGACATCGGCGAGCATGTGCCCCCTGCACATCACGTCCATCGCCTGGAGGTGGGCGAAGCCCGGCGCCTTGATCTTGCAGCGATGCGGCTTGTTGCTCCCGTCCGCGACCAGATAGACGCCGAATTCGCCCTTTGGCGCCTCGACTGCGGCATAGACCTCGCCCGCCGGCACATGAAAGCCCTCGGTGTAGAGCTTGAAGTGATGGATGAGCGCCTCCATCGAACGCTTCATCTGGCCACGCGACGGCGGGACGACTTTGCCTTCGGCCGACGAGACCGGGCCGACTCGCTCGGGACCCGACAGCAGCTCGATGCACTGCTTCATGATCTTCACCGATTCGCGCATCTCGACCATACGAATGAGATAGCGGTCGTAGCAGTCGCCGTTCTTGCCGATGGGGATGTCGAAATCCATCTCGTCGTAGCACTCGTAGGGCTGCGACTTGCGCAAATCCCAAGCCGCGCCCGAGCCGCGTACCATCACGCCAGAGAAGCCGAGCGCCCAGGCATCGTCGAGGCCGATGACGCCGATGTCGACATTGCGCTGCTTGAAGATGCGGTTGTCGGTCAGCAGGCCTTCGATGTCGTCGCAGACCTTCAGGAACGGATCGCACCAGGCACCAATGTCGTCGACGAGCTGCTGCGGCAAGTCCTGGTGCACGCCGCCCGGCCGGAAATAGGCCGCATGCATGCGCGAGCCGGACGCGCGTTCATAGAACACCATCAGCTTCTCGCGCTCCTCGAAACCCCAGAGCGGCGGCGTCAGTGCGCCGACGTCCATGGCCTGGGTCGTCACGTTGAGAAGATGCGAGAGAATGCGGCCGATTTCGCTATAGAGCACCCGAATCAGCTGACCGCGCCGGGGCACACTGACTTCCGCCAGCCGCTCGATGGCGAGACAGAAGGCATGCTCCTGGTTCATCGGCGCGACGTAGTCGAGCCGGTCGAAATAGGGAATCGCCTGGAGATAGGTCTTGTGTTCGATCAGCTTCTCGGTGCCGCGATGCAAAAGCCCGATATGCGGATCGACCCGCTTCACCACCTCGCCGTCGAGTTCCAGCACCAGCCGGAGAACGCCGTGGGCGGCCGGGTGCTGCGGCCCGAAATTGATGTTGAAGTTGCGGACGTCGATCTCGGCCATGTCTAGCTATCCTGCCCGGCAGCGAAGGCTGCCACGACTTCCGCCCCGGTCATCTTACGCGTCGCGTCGGCGAAGCGGTAAGTCTCAGGCTTCTCGTCGATAAAGATTTCCTCGGTGAACGCAAAGCGCGATGCATCGTCGAAGCTCTGCATGGAAACGGCCACGTGACCGCCGTCCCGCAGTCGCCAGAGGAGACTCGATCCGCAGCTCTTGCAGAACAGACGCTCGGCCCAGTCCGACGAAACATAGACGCCGAATTGCGTCGTGTCCTCGATCGCCACATCCGTGCAAGGAACGGCCATAAAAACACCACCGCTCCACTTCTGGCACATGCGGCAATGACAGACATCCATTTCCATTTTTTGCGGAACCGCCGAGAATCGCGCCGCGCCGCACAGACATCCGCCGGGTAATGCCTCACTCATATCTTCGGCCTCAGCTCGGTTTAGCCTTCTCGTCGCCCGGCAAGACGTATTCCGTTCCCTCCCACGGAGAGAGGAAGTCGAAATTGCGAAACTCCTGCCTGAGCTCGACCGGCTCGTAGACTACCTGCTTCTTCTCCTCGTCGTAACGCACCTCGACGAAGCCGGTCAGCGGGAAGTCCTTGCGCAGCGGATGCCCCTCGAAGCCGTAATCGGTGAGGATGCGGCGAAGGTCGGGATGACCGGTGAACAGGATGCCGTAGAAATCATAGGCCTCGCGCTCGAACCAGTCGGACCCGGCGAAAACGTCGCAGATAGACGGGACGGGATCGTCCTCCCCGACCCGCACCTTTACCCGGATGCGCTGATTCTGCCGCGGCGACAGCAGATGGTAGACGACATCGAAACGCTTTTCCCGCTCCGGATAATCCACCCCGCAAATGTCCGTCAGATTGACGAACTGGGTCTGCGGATCGTCGCGCAGGAATGTCAGCACGCTCAAGATATCCCCGGGCGCGACGACCAGCGTCAGTTCGCCATACGCCATCTGGTGCTCCACGAGGCTTTCGCCCAGCGTTTCGGCCACGTAGTCGGCCAAATCCTCGGTCGCGAATTCGCGCATCACAATCGTCAACCTCAGCGCTCGATGGTGCCGGTGCGGCGGATTTTCTTTTGCAGCAGAAGCACGCCGTAAAGCAGCGCCTCGGCGGTCGGCGGACAACCGGGAACGTAAATGTCGACCGGCACGATCCGGTCGCAGCCGCGGACCACGGAATAGGAATAGTGGTAGTAGCCCCCGCCATTGGCGCAGGAGCCCATCGAGATGACATAACGCGGCTCCGGCATCTGGTCGTAGACCTTGCGCAGCGCGGGCGCCATCTTGTTGGTCAACGTGCCGGCGACGATCATCACATCGGACTGACGCGGCGAGGCGCGCGGCGCGAAGCCGAATCGTTCGGCGTCGTAACGCGGCATCGACATCTGCATCATCTCGACGGCGCAGCAGGCGAGCCCGAAGGTCATCCACATCAGCGAGCCGGTCCGGGCCCACTGGATGAGATCGTCGGTCGAGGTGACCAGAAAGCCCTTGTCGGCCAACTCATTGTTGATGTCGGTGACGAACGGGTCATGCGTGGGGGCGACGGCGCCCGCGCTCGCAACCCCGGTCGACGGCGCGTGCGCCACGAGCGGCCGGAAACCGTCACTCAATCCCATTCCAGGGCCCCCTTCTTCCACTCGTAAATGAAGCCAACCGTCAGCACCCCGAGGAAGACCATCATCGACCAGAAGCCGAACCAGCCGAGGGTTCCGAAGCTCGCGGCCCAGGGAAACAGGAACGCCACTTCCAGGTCGAAGATGATGAAAAGGATCGACACGAGGTAGAATCGCACGTCGAATTTCATTCGCGAATCATCGAAAGCGTCGAAGCCGCACTCGTAGGCGGAGAGCTTTTCGTCGTCAGGCGCCTTGAAGGCGAGCAAAAACGGCGACACCAGAAGCGCCAGACCGATGACGAGGGCGACACCGACGAAGATGACGATCGGCAGATAGGATGCAAGCAACTCCGGCATCTCGATATTCCAATCCCTGACGGACAGCTTGAAAATCGCGACGGTCCTGACGACGACCGCCACCGCATGATGCCACCGCGGCACACGGCATCATGCCTCCCGATCGCTGTTCAATGCGGCGAAGAGACCGGGCGCTTCTTCGCATTGCGGCGAGGATTATCGCCTTCCTTCTGTCGAGGCAAGGCTTCTGGACCCGATGGTCGAGGACCGATCGCGATGCAACCGGCGATCAACGCTTGAGGCGTGGAAAGCGCGGGCGTGTGGCCTCTGGTGTTCACGCCCAGGCAGAAGCTAGATTGGCGATCGGGCCGGCGGTCGCGGTGCGCGGCTGGCCGAATGCGAGGTGCGTCGGCAAACTTCTGGCGCAGCAACGACGGAGAGAGCGATGACCCCCGGTGAGACGCCGCAATGGCAGTCGATGCGAAGCGCGCAACGCGATGGCAACCGCATTCTCGTGACGCTTCGGGCGAGCGAACAAGGCCCGGCGGAAGTCGACACGGTGCGCTGGACGACGCCCCGCAACGCCTCGGAAAAATGCTGGATCGCTACGGATTGCGATCCCCAGTTCCCGGTCACCTATCAGGACGACGAACTCTTGGCCTGGATGCCGATGCCGGCGCCGCCGTCTGGAAAAACCGCAAGCGATCCCGCTGTCGACTGGCCGGAGCCGGCCCTCGAAAGCGATTTTCAGGAGGAGGCCGGATCGGGGATTTGAGCGCCGAGGCGGCGCGAACCGCTGCGGCGAGCATAATGCCGATTTCCCATCAGGGGATTCGGCATCGATCTCGATTGTTCTGAATAAAAATGGCGCGAGTGACGGGACTCGAACCCGCGACCTCCGGCGTGACAGGCCGGCACTCTAACCGACTGAGCTACACCCGCGCTCGGCCGCTCGATGCGGCTTGTGAGGCGGTCGTTTACGGGCATCCCCCTATGCTGTCAAGCAGAACCGGGCAAAGTTTCTCGGGCAGTTCGCAGGAAGTTCGGGACGCTCGCAATACTGGTCATTCCCGCTGTTGCGGCCTCAGGCCACGAACAGGTCAAATCACCCCTTTTATCGGGCTCGTTTGCCTGTTCGCGCACACCGACCTGCTTGCCAGCGAGACCTCGAACGCTTAGACGAAGCGTCGGCGGGCGATTAGCTCAGTTGGTAGAGCGCCTCGTTTACACCGAGGATGTCGGGAGTTCGAGTCTCTCATCGCCCACCATGGTTCCCGACGCGTCAAGACGCAGCCGTCCGATTCGGGCATGGCCCCCACCGCTTCGCCGTCGCGAGCCCCCTGCCCTGCTCCGCCGAGAGATCGAGGATTGAGGCGAAGCCCGATCGTCACGCGATGACGGACTCGCCGCATGACCGGCAGCGCTTTAGTCACATCCCGCGATTCCTGAATATCGGACTGGTCCGTCAACCGCACACGACGGCCCGAACGCATTTCGGCCGGGCGCTGACGCCCGGCCGACATTTGAGACATCTCGAGATGTAATTGTTAGCGGTTGTTGACGGCGTCCTTGAGACCCTTGCCGGCCGCGAATTTCGGCACGTTGCGCGCCGGGATGTCGACCTCGGCGCCAGTCGACGGGTTGCGCCCCTTCGATGCGGCGCGGTGGGACACGGAAAACGTCCCGAAGCCGACCAGACGAATATCATCGCCTTTGGCCATCGTCCCCTGAATAGCTTCGAAGACAGCGTCCACTGCGGAGCTAGCCTGCTGTTTAGACAGTTCAGACTTTTCCGCGACAGCAGAAACGAGTTCATTTTTGTTCATTAGGATACCCTCCTGATTCTTTGGCAATAACGACTCCGTGAGCACGGTGCGCGACCTTCGCGGATCGAAACGCCTTCGGCAACGGCAAGATGCCCGATTTCGCGGGCTTTGCAAAAAAAATGCCGCCAAAATTGGCGGCATTTTCAACAAATCTTAACGGTGCGCCTAGTGGGCAACAGCCGTGGCGCCGTCCTCGACGTCGGCGCGGCCCGTCATGGGCTCGTCGACCTCCGACCATTCGACCGGCGTCAACTCCCTGACGAGCGCGTGCTTCAGCACCTCGCCCATCCGCGCAACCGGCACGATCTCGAGCTGATTCTTGACGTTGTCCGGGATCTCCGCGAGGTCTTTGGCGTTCTCCTCCGGTATCAAGACCTTCTTGATGCCGCCGCGCAGCGCCGCCAACAGCTTCTCCTTCAGGCCGCCGATCGGCAACACCCTGCCGCGCAGGGTGATTTCGCCGGTCATGGCGATATCCCTGCGAACCGGTATGCCGGTCATCACTGAGACGATCGCGGTCGCCATCGCCGTGCCAGCCGACGGGCCATCCTTCGGCGTAGCGCCTTCCGGCACGTGGACGTGGATGTCGCGCTTTTCGAACAAGGGCGGCTTGATGCCGTAATCCAGCGCCCGCGAGCGGACATAGGAGGCGGCTGCGGAGATCGATTCCTTCATCACCTCCTTGAGGTTGCCGGTCACGGTCATCTTGCCCTTGCCGGGCATCATCACGCCCTCAATCGTCAGCAATTCGCCACCGACCTCCGTCCAGGCAAGCCCCGTGACCACACCGACCTGATCCTCGAGCTCGGCTTCGCCGTAACGATACCGCGGCACGCCGAGGAAGTCGCCGATGTTGGCCGCGGTGACCTCCACCTTGGTGGCTTCGCCCTTGAGAATCTGCGTCACGGCCTTGCGGGCAAGCGTCATCAGCTCGCGCTCGAAATTACGAACGCCGGCCTCACGGGTGTAGCGCCTGGCGATCTCGTGCAGGGCGTCCGCGCTGACGGAGAATTCCTCCTCCTTCAACGCGTGATCGCGAATCGCCTTCGGCAACAGGTGCCGCCGGGCGATCTCGACCTTCTCGTCCTCGGTATAACCGGCGATCCGGATGACCTCCATGCGATCCAGCAGGGGACCGGGAATATTCATCGTGTTCGCCGTGGTCACGAACATCGTCGAGGACAGGTCATATTCCACCTCGAGATAGTGATCCATGAAGGTCGAGTTCTGCTCCGGATCGAGCACCTCCAGAAGCGCCGACGACGGATCGCCGCGGAAATCGGTGCCCATCTTGTCGATTTCGTCGAAGAGGAACAGCGGATTGGTCTTCTTGGCCTTCTTCATCGACTGGATAACCTTGCCGGGCATCGAGCCGATGTAGGTGCGCCGATGACCGCGAATCTCGGCCTCGTCGCGCACGCCGCCGAGCGCCATGCGCACATATTCGCGCCCAGTCGCCTTGGCGATAGACTTGGCGAGCGAGGTCTTGCCGACGCCCGGAGGGCCGACGAGACAAAGGATCGGTCCCTTCAGCTTCGACTGCCGGCTTTGCACAGCGAGATACTCGACGATCCGCTCCTTGACCTTTTCGAGCCCGTAATGATCGCCGTCGAGGATTTCCTCGGCCTTCTTCAGGTCGATCTTGGCCCGCGACTTGATGCCCCACGGAAGACCGAGCAGCCAGTCGAGATAATTGCGCACGACGGTCGACTCGGCAGACATCGGCGACATCTGCTTGAGCTTCTTCATCTCGGCGTTGGCTTTTTCGCGCGCCTCCTTGGAGAGCTTGGTCTTCTTGATCCGCTCCTCCAGTTCGGCCATCTCGTCGCGGCCTTCCTCGCCGTCGCCGAGCTCCTTCTGGATCGCCTTCATCTGCTCGTTAAGGTAATATTCGCGCTGGGTCTTCTCCATCTGGCGCTTGACGCGCGAGCGGATGCGTTTTTCGACCTGCAGCACCGAAATTTCCGATTCCATGAAACCGAGCGCTTTTTCCAGCCGCTCGCGCACGCTGACCAGGGTCAGCATGTCCTGCTTTTCGGAAATCTTGATCGCCAGATGCGACGCCACCGTATCGGCGAGCTTCGAGTAGTCCTCGATCTGGCCGGCCGCTCCGACGACCTCGGGCGAGATTTTCTTGTTCAGTTTGACGTAGTTCTCGAACTCCGACACGACCGAACGCGCCAGCGCCTCGATCTCGACGGGGTCCTCCTCGGCCTCCTCAATGATGCGCGCGGAGGCCTCGTGCCACTCGGTGCGGGGAGTGAAGGTGTCGATGTGCGCGCGGCCGATGCCCTCGACGAGAACCTTGACCGTCCCGTCCGGCAGCTTCAGCAGCTGCAGGACGTTGGCGACGGTGCCGACGTCATAGATTGCGTCGGGCGCCGGATCTTCGTCGCTGGCATTCTTCTGCGTCGCAAGCAGGATCTGCTTGTCGGCGCCCATCACCTCTTCAAGCGCCTTGATCGATTTTTCCCGACCGACGAACAGCGGAACGATCATGTGCGGGAACACGACGATATCGCGCAACGGCAGGACCGGATACAGCAAAGCCTCTCCGGCTCCTTGGCGTTCTGGCGTCTGGGTCATGAGATTCCTTTCCACGGCATATGCCGTCTACGGCCGTCCGCTTCGAGCCTTGTTCAAGCACTCGGTGCCGACGCCTTCATCGATCGTCAATGTGGGCGTCAATGTCCGGCAATTCAAGCGATTCGGACTGCAACCGAGCCGCAATGCGGTTGCCCGACATTCCCGCCCGATAACAAAAAGCCCGCCCCGGCGGGAAGCCGGGACGGGCTCTGATGCCGTCCGTCAATTCCCCGAAAATCGAGACTGTTACGCGCTGACGTTTTCCTTCTCGCCGTTACGCTCGGCGTAGATATAGAGCGGACGCGCGTTGCCATCGATCACGTCCTCGGAGATCACGACCTCCTGCACGCCTTCCAGCGTCGGCAGATCGAACATCGTGTCGAGCAGCATTGCCTCCATGATCGAGCGCAGTCCGCGCGCGCCGGTCTTGCGCTCGATCGCCTTGCGGGCAATCGCCTTCAGCGCGTCCTCATGGAACGACAGCTCGACGTTCTCCATCTCGAACAAGCGTTGGTACTGCTTGACCAGAGCGTTCTTCGGCTGTTCCAGAATCTGGACGAGGGCAACCTCATCGAGGTCCTCCAGCGTGGCCAGAACCGGCAGACGGCCGACGAATTCCGGGATCAGACCGAATTTCAGCAGATCCTCGGGCTCCACCTGGCGGAACACGTCGCCGGTGCGCCGCTCGTCCGGCGCGGCGACATTCGCGGCAAAGCCGATGGAGGTCTTGCGGCCGCGATCGGAGATGATCTTGTCGAGGCCGGCAAAGGCGCCACCGCAGATGAACAGAATGTTCGCCGTATCGACCTGCAGGAATTCCTGCTGAGGATGCTTGCGTCCGCCCTGCGGCGGCACGGAAGCCACCGTGCCCTCCATGATCTTCAACAGCGCCTGCTGCACGCCCTCGCCCGACACATCGCGGGTGATCGAGGGGTTGTCGGACTTGCGGCTGATCTTGTCGATCTCGTCGATATAGACGATGCCGCGCTGCGCCCGCTCGACATTATAGTCGGCCGACTGCAGCAGCTTCAGGATGATGTTCTCGACATCCTCGCCGACATAACCGGCTTCGGTCAGCGTCGTTGCGTCCGCCATCGTGAACGGCACGTCGATGATGCGGGCCAGAGTCTGGGCCAGCAACGTCTTGCCGCAGCCGGTCGGACCGATCAGCAGGATGTTCGACTTGGCCAGCTCGACGTCGTTGTTCTTGGCCGCGTGGGCCAGGCGCTTGTAGTGGTTATGCACCGCGACCGACAGGACCTTCTTGGCGAAAGCCTGACCGATGACGTAGTCGTCCAGGACCGCAATGATCTCCTGAGGAGTCGGCACGCCCTCGCGGGACTTCACCATGGAGGATTTGTTTTCCTCCCGGATGATGTCCATGCACAATTCGACGCATTCGTCGCAAATGAATACCGTCGGCCCGGCGATCAGCTTACGGACTTCGTGCTGGCTCTTTCCGCAGAAAGAGCAATAGAGCGTGTTCTTGGAATCGCCGCCGCTCGTTTTGCTCATTCGTCTTTCCTTCCGATCCGGTCCCCTCCAGGGATCCGTTTCTTGATATCTCCGCCGAGCGTAAACCCAATAAGGCCTGTCGGCAAAGCGACTTCGGCCCTCACGGGTCGCGGAAGAGGCGTCCTACGCACCTATGCACATCATCCGACATAACGTCGATTGCTTGAGCAGCGCTTAACGCGGCGCCTCCCACTATCGACCGCCGACTGTGGCCGCGACGTGGCAAATGCTATGCGCTACTTAGTTACATCGGCTTCAAGCGAGGCCCGCGACGAATACACCGTGTCGATCAGGCCGAATTCCTTGGCTTCTTCTGCCGTCATGAAATGGTCACGGTCGAGGGTGCGGTCAATGGTCTCGTAATCCTGGCCGGTATGCTCGACGTAGACCTCGTTGAGACGGCGCTTCAGCTTGATGATGTCCTGCGCATGACGCTCGATGTCGGAGGCCTGCCCGGAGAAGCCGCCTGAGGGCTGATGCACCATGATGCGCGCGTTCGGCGTCGCGAACCGCATATCTTTCTGACCGGCGCAAAGCAGCAACGAGCCCATCGAGGCCGCCTGGCCGATGCACAGCGTCGAGACCGCCGGCCGGATGAACTGCATGGTGTCGTAGATCGCCATGCCGCTGGTGACGACGCCGCCCGGCGAGTTAATGTAGAGCGCGATCTCCTTTTTCGGGTTCTCGGCCTCGAGGAACAGCAGCTGGGCGCAAACCAGCGTCGCCATCGAATCCTCGATCGGACCGGTGATGAAGATCACCCGCTCCTTAAGGAGACGCGAGAAGATGTCATAGGCGCGCTCGCCGCGATTGGTCTGCTCGACGACCATCGGGACGAGATTCATCGCGGTTTCCAAGGGGTGCTTCATCAGTCGTCGTCTCGCTGCTTGCTCGGGTGGAGCGGTACCGGACGGCCCCGCCTGTGAGAATCGATGCTCGTTTCTGACGCCGTAGATAGGGCTTGGCAAAGGGCCTATGCAAGCCATCCGCCAACGGCATTATCGCAGTTCGGTCCGTCGATGCCGCGGATATGACCGAATTCCGCCTCGCCACCGCCCTTGCCGGCGTCAGCCGCGGTCTCCGCCGGCGCTATCAATGTCGCCGCCGCTGGGGGGAATTGGCCGCCCGGTCGCGTCGGTGGAGCCGTAGTCCGAGCCGCTTGTTTCGCGCGTCGCCCGCGTCGCCTCGCTCGGCGTGGCGGCCTCGTCGATCACGCGGCCCTGCGGCACCGTAGAATCCTCCTCCGCAATACGAACGGGCGGAGCCTTGCCACCCCGGTCCTCGCCGAACCAGACCGTCATGTGCGGGAACGGAATTTCAATGCCGCGTTCGTCGGCAAGGCGCTTCACGATCTCGCGATAGGCGCGGCCGACGCCCCATTGAGTGCTGGGCTTGGTCATGACACGGGCACGCACGACGACAGCTGAATCGCCCAATTCCTGCACGCCCCACATATCGAGATCACTGATCAGGTTGGGACCGACCGAACTTTGCTTCAGCTCCTCGAAGGCGTCGTGCATCATCTGTTTCACGTCCTCGACATTCTCTCGATAAGCCACCCCGATATCGGCAACGTAGTAAGCGAAATCCTTGGAAAAGTTGGCGACCTGATCGACCGAAGAGAACGGGATCAGATACCATGTTCCGTCGACCGAGCGCAGTCCGACGGACCGCACGGTGAGCTGTTCCACCACGCCGGAGACGCCGTTCAGTTCGACGATATCGCCCTCGTTCATGGCATTCTGGATCTGGATGAAGGCGCCGGTGATGATGTCCTGAACGAACTTCTGGGCACCGAAACCGATCGCCAAACCGACGACGCCGGCACCGGCGAGAAGCGGCGCGATATCGATGCCGACCTGCGACAGGACCAGCATCGACACGATCACCACCATGGTGATGGTGAAGGCGTTGCGAAACAGCGACAGGAGGGTGCGTTCGCGTGCCGTCGGAACGGTGCCGAAATTCGGGTTCATCCGATATTCGATCCAGGACGAGATGCCGATATAGATCGCCACGCCAACGGCAAGGATCACACCAGCGCCGATGAGGCTGCCGACGAAGCGTTGGCCTGCCAGTCGACCAAATTCATCGGAGAAGCTGAACAGATTCCACGCTTGCAGGATCGCGCCGAGCACGACGAGCATCACCAGGACTCGAAAGACGGTGAGCATTTTCGGAATGAATGAGTTCACCCGTCTTTCCAGAAGCGGAATCCGCTCTTTCCAGTCATCGGGGATCGGAACGCCTTTGGCGATCCACCGGGACAGAATCGAGACGACGAGACCACCCAAGGCCATCGCCGCGATTGACTCGAGTATCGAGACGGCGACGAAGGTCAAGCCGATCTCGGGACTCTGCAGCCACACCGCGAACAGCGTCAGCACGAACCCGATTGCGAGCGCCCACCAGATCTGGCCGACAAACGCATTGAAGCGGGCGCCAAGGCTCTTGTCGCCGTGTTGCCTGGCGCGCTTCAGACGCTCGCGTACGACGCCGCGGTTCTTCAGAATGAGCCAGACTGCCAGAATCAGCGACAGCACCACGCCGATAAGGCGCGTCGCGTCGGCCGCCGCAGCCCCGGAAGACCGCTGCATGATCGGGGCTACGAAGAGGAAGGTGTAGCCCAGGATCGAGATCAGCCGCGAAATCCAGAAATACCAATAACTTGCCTGACGGTCCGAGAACGGGGTCAGGCGAAGCCTGGGATAGGTCGGCGCGACGAAAGTCCCGAGGGTGACCTTGATCATCTCGATCAGCAAGAAGCCGTTGAGGAACAAAGCCTGATTGATGCCGGGCCGACCGCCGAAGAAAATCGTCGCGGCCACATAGCCGCCCGCCCAGCTGACAATGATCGACGCAGCGTCGACGAGGGCCGAAACGACCAGCAGCATCAGCTTGCGCAGCGGGCCTGAATGCTCGGCGCGCTCGGCCATTCGGCGGAAAATTGGTGCCTTTACAAGCCGACTTGCGGCCAGCACCAGGAACACCACGATGGCGACGAGCGCGACCGGCAGTATCGTCGCAAGGACGTTCGGCAGGTCGATGCTGCCGACGCCGGCCAGCATATCGAGCGCGGAGGCGGTATTCGTTCGCAGCGTTTCCCAAGTTTCCGACAGGCCGCCGATCAGTGCGCGCGTGGAGTCGGCGATCTCGCCGGGCAGCGTCCGCACAACCTCCGCGCCCGTTGGGACGATGGCGGCATCCCCACCGTCCTCGCCCTCGCCTCCCGGCGCCTTGTAGGCGGCGGCTTTCAGCGATTCGACGAGTTTGGCACGGGTCTCGTCATTCTCCAGGATCTTGATCAGATCATCGAGATTGGCGGTATCGCCGCCCTGCCCGCCAGTATCGTTGGCGGCTGACGAGGTGCTCGGAAGGCCGGGAATCTGGGCCGCGCTCGTTCCCGCCCAAACGAGAATGCCGATGAACAATGCGATGATGCCGGTCGTCGTAAATCGCTGCATGCCGGATATAGCCTAAGTCCTTTGGCGCGAGCCGCCGCCTTCCAATCTCGGCGCCGGTCTATCACCCGTGGCTTTGACGAGACTGAGGCCCGCAGCCGGCAGCGCGACGCAAAAAGGGGCCGACTTTCGCCGGCCCCCGTGACATTTCGCCTCACCACACGGGGCGCATCAGGAGGCGAGAGCCGCTTCCTTGTCGTCTTCGTCCTCGGCCATCAGCTCTTCCTTGCTGACCGTCTTGTCGGTGACGTCGACCTCGGAGAGGAGATGATCGACGACCTTCTCCTCATAGAGCGGCGCCCTGAGGCTCGCCACGGCGTCCGGAGTTTTCTGGAAGTACTCGTAGACCTCCTTCTCCTGCCCGGGATAGCGACGGACTTGCTCGAACATCGCGCGTTGCAGTTCCTCGTCGGTGATCTGCACGCCGGCCTTTTCGCCGATCTCCGAGAGAACCAGGCCAAGCCGGACGCGACGTTCGGCCAAGCGACGATACTCGGCCTTGGCGTCCTCCTCGGTCGTGTCCTCGTCCTCGAAGCTCTTGCCGTTCTGCTTCAGCTCGTTTTCGACCTGGGTCCAGATATTGGTGAACTCGGCTTCGACGAGCTTCTCCGGCAGGGCGAAATCATAGGTTTCGTCGAGAGCATCGAGCAGCTGGCGCTTGACCTTCTGGCGTGTGGCCAGGCCGTACTGGCTTTCGATCTGCTCGCGCACGACCGTCCGCAGGCGCTCGAGCGATTCGACCCCCAACTTCTTGGCCATATCGTCGTCGATCGCCGTCTCGACCGGCGCCGAGACTTCCTTGACGGTCACGTCGAAGGTGGCAGCCTTGCCCGCGAGATGAGCCGCGCCGTAATCCTCGGGGAAGGTCAGCTCGACGGTCTTCGCGTCGCCCGCCTTGAGGCCGACAAGCTGCTCCTCGAAACCGGGAATGAACTGGTTGGAGCCGAGCACCAGATTGAAATCGGTGGCCGCGCCGCCATCAAACGCTTCGCCGTCGATCTTGCCGACGAAGTCCATGGTGACGCGATCGCCGTCCTTGGCCTTGCCCTTTTTGGGCTCGTAGGTTCGGGCATTCTCCGCGATCCGCTTGACCTGCTCGTCGATCTCCTCGTCGGAAACCTCGACGATCGGTCGCTCGATCTTGATGCCCGTGGTCTCCTTGAGCTCGATTGCCGGGAGCGTCTCGTAGGCGAGCGTGAACTTGAAGTCCGACTCGCCGCGAAGAACCTTCTCAGCCTCGCCCTCGTCCTCGGTCATCCCGATCTCGGGCTGCATGGCGGAGCGCTCGTTACGCTCGGCAATGACCGTGCGAGGCGTGTCCGTGAGGATCTGGTTGACGATCTCGGCCATCATCGACTTGCCGTACATCTTGCGAAGATGTGCGACGGGAACCTTGCCCGGCCGGAAACCCTTCAGCCGCACCTGGTCCTTGGCCTCATAGAGCCGTGTCTGGAGGCGCGCTTCAAGATCCGAGGCGGGCACGACGATCTCGATCTCGCGCTTCAGTCCCTCGGCCTTGGTCTCCGTTACCTGCATTCTCGATACCTTCTTGATCTTGCCAGGGCCGACCTGTGCCGACCGAGCCCGTTATGAATTCCGTGAAAGCGCCCGAATGGTGCGGGTGGAGGGACTTGAACCCCCATGCCTCTCGGCGCTTGGACCTAAACCAAGTGCGTCTGCCAATTCCGCCACACCCGCATGGTGCGCCGAACAATGGGCGACGCGAGGCGCGCGCCTCTATATCACCGGCATTCCGGCCACGAAAGGGCAAATTTGGCCTGAATTCGCCGCGCTGCACTTGCGGGACGAAGGCGGGGCTGGTCGACGCCGATCGCGGGCCGACTGCGCCTCAGGCCTCACACGATGCTTAACCGCAGCTTAACGCGACGCGCCTGCAGCATGCCCCTCAGATTCAGAACGCATAAACCTATTCACTAACATGTTGATTTTTCTTATTTTTCACCAATTTTTTGCTGCATTGCACAAATTGCAAAGCTGCCATGCGTTTAGACGTCTGGCAACCTTCGATCCGGCCCCCTAACTTCCTGGTCAACGAGGCGACGCCGACGGATCAGCCGGGCCGCTTCAATCGATTAAAGTTAGACAATCAGGTGAAGACCATGAACATCGTCCGCTCTTACAACAACTGGCGCCGCTACCGCGAGACGGTCAACGAGCTGAGCCGCCTGTCGCAGCGCGAACTGTCCGACCTCGGCATCGCCCGCGGCGACATCAGCAGCATCGCCCGCCGCGCGGTCGGCTGAACGGCCACCCAACCCATTCGATTTCGCGACGGCCCATCCTCCTCCCAGGGCCCGAGCGGATCAAGGTTCACCTATCTTCCTCCCAGAATGGGGTGGACCTTCCCAAGACGCCCGCCGGGTCCTCCCCCCGGCGGGCGCCAAAGAGATCAGAGCTTCGCCGTGGGTTGTTCCTCCCAGACCCCCAAGGCGGAAAAGTGCCCGCGCATCCTCCTCCCAGCGCGGGCATCTCTCGGTCGGCCGTCGGGTCCTCCCCCCCGGCGGCCGATGAGAGAAGCAAGAGTTTCGCTGACGGCCCACCTCCTCCCGGGCCGAATGCGGATTGTAGCCTGCGCATCCTCCTCCCAGCGCAGGTACGTTTGAAACCCGTCGGGTCCTCCCCCCGGCGGGTTTCGTCGTTTCTGCGCATGGCGCTTCATCCGGCCCTTTCGGGACGGCGCACCGGCTGCTAAATCTTCTCCATGTCGAACAAACCTATTCATGTCGTCGGCGGCGGGCTCGCCGGCTCCGAGGCCGCGTGGCAGATCGCCGAGCGCGGTATCCCGGTTGTGCTGCACGAAATGCGACCCCTGCGCGGGACCGACGCGCACCAGACCGATTCGCTGGCGGAACTGGTGTGCTCGAACTCGTTTCGCTCGGACGATAGCGAGACCAACGCCGTCGGCGTCCTGCACGCGGAAATGCGGCTGGCGAACTCGCTGATCATGCGCGCGGCTGACGCGCATCAGGTGCCGGCCGGAAGCGCGCTCGCCGTTGACCGCGAAGGGTTCGCGGAAGCCGTCACCGCAACGATCGACGATCATCCGCTGATCCGGATCGAACGCGGCGAGGTCGAAGGCTTGCCGCCCGAAGAATGGGGTCCGAGCATCGTCGCCACCGGTCCGTTGACGGCGCCCGCCCTGGCGGAGTCCATTCGTGCCGCCACGGGATCCGATGCGCTGGCCTTCTTCGATGCGATCGCGCCGATCGTCCATTTCGATTCGATCGACATGGACAAAGCGTGGTTTCAATCGCGATACGACAAGGTCGGCCCCGGCGGCACCGGCAAGGATTACATCAACTGCCCGCTCGACAAGGAAACCTACGAGCGCTTCGTCGCGGCGCTGGTCGAGGGCGACCGCACCGAGTTCAAGGAGTGGGAGGGCACGCCCTATTTCGACGGCTGTCTGCCGATCGAGGTGATGGCGGAGCGCGGTCCCGAGACACTTCGGCACGGACCGATGAAGCCGATGGGTCTGACCAACGCCCATCAGCCTGACATCAAGGCGTACGCCGTCGTTCAATTGCGCCAGGACAACGCCCTCGGCACGCTCTACAACATCGTCGGTTTCCAGACCAAATTGAAATACGGCGCCCAGGCCGACATCTTCCGGATGATTCCGGGGCTCGAAAACGCCGAGTTTGCCCGACTGGGGGGCCTGCACCGCAATACCTATCTCAACTCGCCGGTACTGCTCGACGCGACGCTGCGCCTCAAGGCATTGCCGCATGTGCGCTTTGCCGGCCAGATCACCGGCTGCGAGGGTTACGTCGAGTCCGCGGCCGTCGGCCTGATGACCGGGCGTTTCGCAGCCGCCGAACGTCTCGGCGAGACATTGAGCCCACCGCCTCAGACCACGGCGATGGGCGCGCTCATCGCTCACATCACCGGCGGACATCTCGCCCATGAGGAAGACGGCGGCAAGCGCTCGTTCCAGCCGATGAACGTCAATTTCGGCCTGTTCCCGCCGCTCGACCCCGGCACGATCCAGAAGCCGGAAGGGCAGAAGCGATTTCGCGGCAAGGAAAAGACAATCGCCAAGAAGAAGGCGATGTCAGCGCGCGCCCTCGCCGACTATGCCGCGTGGCTTGGGCTCGATGCGGTCGCCACCGCCGCCGAGTGAGGTTTCCGGCGCGGCGCCATCAGGCGCTTCTGCCGCTTCCGCCGGCCAGTCGGCGGAGCGGTAGTAGAGCGCCAGGGTCGCCGAGAGGATCGCCCCGGTGTCTCCGGACAGCGACAATTGGCGCAGCGCCATCCGGATCCGACGCCCTCTTGCGCTCGTGACATCGACGACCACCGGCGCCAACCGATCGGGGTCGGTAGCAAAGACGGTTTCGGGCAGAGCGGCGATTGCATCCGCCAGATCGACGCGATCCGCGACGGCACCGATCCGGATCGTGAGAGCCGTGCCCGAGACTGCGAGCGCTATGTCGCCAGGTCGCGCCGGTATCACGCGTCCTCCTCCGCCGTCGTCCTCGGCTGCGGCAACAGCTCTTTCCGACAACGCACGATCGAATCCGGCGAGATCGACGGCGGTCCCGGCGTTGGCGGTAAAGCTGCGAAACTCGCTCAGTTGCGACGGAGCAGCCAAGCCCAACTCCGCGAAGACCATATCAATCTCCGTGCCGGGGCTGCCGCGCTTTGCCTCGGCGTAGCGCGCCGCTGCCTCGGGATCGAGATAAGGCAGGATTCGGTCGAGTTCTCCGGCCTCTTCCAGAGCATAAAGACGCGAGCGCAGCCGGGCCGGTACATTCGCCGGGCGATCGGCTGCGGGGATTCCGGACCCGACCATTTCGTCGCTCCAGCCGAATTCGGTCACGATCAGGCTGGTCTGGCTTCGCCCTACCGTGCTCGCCGCGCCCCAGGGCCCGAACGACGACAGTGCCAGTAGCACGATCGGAACCGCGGCCATCCAACGGATATCGCCGCGAGCGCGTGGCACGGCCTCCAGCACGATCACGATCACTGCTGCGACCGCGGCCAGGGCCAGATAGTAGCGCTCCAGCGTCACGCCCTCGGCCGCGACCCGCAGCGAGACTGCGTAAAAGAGGAGCGCGAGTGGGACGAGCAAGACGAACGCCCAGATTCGCGCCAGAAGCCGCGTGGGCCACGCCCCGCCTGCGATGAAGGGATCGCTGGCGACCCGCAACGACAGTAGCAGGAACGCAAACAAGCTCACGATCCAGCCGATCTCGTTTTTCGGCACCTCGATCGTGACGAGGATTTTGGCGGCATACAGGTGCAGAACGACCGCCGTGGCCAACACCAGCGGTGCTGCCACCCAGTCGATCAGGATGCGCACACCGGCAATCAACCGGTCGTCGCCCGTGACCGGCATTGCGTCATCGAAATCCCGCGGGATGCGCCCAAGGGAAAACAGCGGCCCGACCAGAGCAAAGGCGGTTACATAGATGTGCTCGTAGGCGTCATCCGGCAGTCCGACATCAAGCAGGAAGCGAATCATTTCCAGAATTGCGGAGAGGCCGAGGACAAAAAGCAGCACCGACAGAAACGCCAGCGTGACTCCGGCGATGGTCCACAGGGTAAAGACCCAGAAGCGGCGCGCGTCGTTGCGTCCGAGATAAGGCGCCAGCGGAACGGCAAGGGTCGCGGCCAGGATCAAGGGCGGCGCGGTGACACCAAGGGCCGTCCCGAACCAGATCACAAGTCCGACGATCAATGCGGCCGCGATCGGGGCGACCAGACGAACCGTTACGGGCAAGCGCCGTGCCTCGGCGAAGACCGCCGTGACGACGGAACTTGCCGCTGCCCCATAGAGTGCGACGACGAGCCAGACGAAATCTGCTTCGTTCGGCAGATAGACATTCCGAACGGCGAGGTTGGAGACGATTGCGATCGCGACAACCAGCAGCGTCGCAACCGGAAAGCGGATGGCTGCCGAGCCGGCCCCTTCCGCAAGCGATTGCGTCAATCGGCCGAACCGGCTTGGGACGCGTTTCAATCTGCCGATCATGACGATCCCCGTTGCGTCCAGTCGGCCGTTTCGCCTTTTCCGCGGAGCGGACAGCCGTCTCGCCCGATCAAATACGCATGGTCCGCCAGCAGAGGAAGGTCTTTCTCAGCGGCCCGATCTCGACGGGCTTGTCGAGCGTCGCAATCCCTGCCTGCTCTATCCGGTCGAGATACGAGGCCGCTAGCGCCGCGGGCAGGAACGCGGGACGAAGCGCCCGTGGGATGTCTGTCAGGTCTCGCCGCCAGGCGCGATCGTGTTCACGGCCCAAGGCGACCATCGCGGTCAGGGCGCGGTGTGACGGCTCGTCCTCTCCGCTGACGAGATCGTCGGCCGTGCATCCCGCCGCCGCCAGCAGATCGGCCGGAAAATAAACCTGTCCCCGCGCACGATGCATTGGCAGCGACCGCAGGACGCCCCCAACCATCTGAGCGACGCCGGCATGGCCAGCGGCCTCGGTGATCTTCTCTGCCTGATCCCGTGACAGGATCATCGCCGCCAGCATGATCAGCGTCGACGCGGTTTCACCCGCATAGGCCTCGAACGCCTCGCGCGATGGCATCGGATCGTCATAGAGATCGAAAATCCGGGCCTCGAGCAGGCGATCGAAGGCGGACCGGGGCAATTGGTAGCGTTCGATCGTCTCCGACAGGGCCGCCGCGACCGGGTGTGCGGCTGCACCCTCGCCGACTCCCGACAAAACATCTCGCCACCATTGCAGCCGAATCTCGCCCGGCATTGGCTGGCTGACCTTATTGCGAATCCCTGCGGTCTCGACATCGAAAGCATAGAGCGCCGCGAGGTCCGGTCGCCTGTCCGCCGGAGCAAAGGCCAGCGAGATCGCCCGGTCGCGATCCTCCGCCTCGACCAGACGGACGCATTCCTTTGCGTTTTCGTTCATGGCGTCAGTCGACCGCGACAAGCGCCGCGGCTACCGGGCGGCTCTCGGCCAGCATGACATTGAAGGTCCGCACTGCAGCGCCGGTCGACATCGGATCGCAGGAAATCCCGGCCTTCCTCATCCGGTCGGCCAGCGCTGGCGGCAGCCGACGGATCTCACTGCCGGTTCCGAATAGGAGAAAGCGGATATCGTCCGCTTCTTCGAAGACCTTGGCCAGCCGATCCCCGGCGAATGGCGCGTCGACCGTCGCATCCCAACCGTAAATTCCGGACGGTAGGCACAGGATCGAGCCGCGATGCGACATGTCGGCAAACCGAAACCCACCGTTGCCGTAGGCCTCGATCGGCGCCCGCCCAGGAAAGTGCGCCGCGCGGATTTCGATGCCCTTCGCCATCCCCGGTCAGCTTTCGCGCGGTGCCGGGATGCCCGTCCGCGCGGATGCGTTCTCCTCGCGATCGGCCTGGAAGTCCGCAGGACGCAGCTTGAACAGGATGAGAATCGGGCCCGCCACGAAGATCGACGAATAGGTGCCGATGATCACGCCGAACAGCATCGCCAGAACGAAGGAGCGGATGACCTCCCCGCCGAAGATCGCCAGCGCGGCGAGCGCTAGCAAGGTGGTCAACGCCGTGAGAGTGGTGCGCGACAATGTATCGTTGATCGATTTGTCGAAAAGCTCGATCAGCGACAGCTTCTTGTAGCGACGCAAATTCTCGCGCACGCGATCGTAGACCACCACGGTGTCGTTCAGCGAATAGCCGACGATGGTCAGGATCGCCGCGATACTCGACAGGTTGAACTCGATCTGGGTGACGACCAAAAAGCCGATGGTCATGATGACGTCGTGCAGGGTCGCGACGATCGCGCCGATCGCGAACTGCCACTCGAACCGAATCCAGACATAAACCAGGATAGCCAACATCGCGAAAAGCACCGCGATCGTGCCGGCCAGGGCGAGCTCGCCCGAAACCGTCGGCCCGACCACCTCCACTCGCCGGAAGTCATAATCGGCCGAGAGCGCGTCGCGCACCTCGTTGACCGTCGTCTGCTGAGCGGCGTCGCCGCTTTGTCCCTCGACACTGAGCGAGCCGATCCGGATCAGCGCCTCTTTGGGCGAGCCGAACTCCTGAACCGAGACGTCGCCGATCGGTCTGGCGGTCAAGGCCGAGCGGATACCGCCGATATCGGCCGCTTCGCCTTTTGCCTGCACCTCGATCAGGGTTCCGCCGGTGAAATCGATGCCGTAATTCATGCTGAGGGTCGCAAAGCCGACCAGCGCTGCGATCGAAGCCGCGAGGCTGGCCGCGAAGGTCCATTTGCGGATCGCCATGAACGGGATTTTCGTCACATCCGGAACCAGATGGAGGAAGCCCTTCGGAAGCTCCTTCGGCCGCTTGCGGCGAACCCATTCGGCCATCAGCCAGCGGGTCAGGGTAAAGGCCGTGAACACGGTCGTGACGATACCGAAGGCAAGCGTCACGGCGAAGCCGCGGACCGGGCCGGAGCCGAGCGAGAACAGCACGACCGCGGCGATCAACGTGGTGATGTTGGCATCGATGATCGTCGCCAGCGCCTTCTTGAAGCCGACGTCGATCGCCTGCACCACGGATCGTCCGCCGCGTCGTTCCTCACGGATGCGTTCGTAGATCAGCACGTTCGAATCGACCGCCATGCCGACGGTGAGCACGATGCCCGCAATGCCCGGCAGGGTCAGGGTCGAACCGAAGACCGACAAAAGCGCGACGATCATGACGATGTTGGCGACGAGCGCGATGTTGGCGATGATGCCCAGGAACCCGTAGGCCGCCAACATAAAGGCGACGACGAGAATCGATCCGATGATGCCGGCGATTTCGCCCGCGGCGATCGAATCGGCTCCGAGGCCCGGTCCGACCGTCCGCTCCTCGATGATATTGAGCGTCGCCGGCAGCGCACCGGCGCGCAGCAGAACCGCGAGGTCGTTGGCGCTGTCGACGGTGAAATTGCCGCTGATCTGCGCCTGACCGCCAAGGATCGGCTCGCGGATATTCGGCGCCGACAGCACTTCGTCGTCGAGCACGATAGCGAAGGGCCGCCCGACATTCTGCTGGGTCACCGCGCCAAAGCGCTGCGCACCCTGCGTATCGAAGCGGATGTTGACAACGGCTTCATTGGTCTGGCTGTCGAAGCCGGCTTGCGCGTCGGTGAGGTTCTCGCCGGAGACCATCACCTGGCGCTGGACCAGGATCGGTTGGGGCGGCTGGTCGTTGGTGTAACGCAGTTCGGATCCGGCGGGCGGGCGGGCTCCCCTGGCGACCTCGTCAGCCGAGGCCGTCTCGTCGACTAAACGGAAGGTGAGCTTGGCGGTCTGGTTGAGCAACGCTTTCAGCCGCTGCGGATCCTGCAAGCCGGGAACCTGCACCATGATCCGGTCATCGCCCTGGCGTTGAATCAGCGGTTCAGTCGTGCCGAGTTCGTCGACCCGGCGGCGCACGACCTCAATCGACTGAGCGACGGCGGTCGATATCCGGTAGGCAATTCCCTGGTCGGTCAGCGACAGGGTCAGGACGCCGGGTTGGGGTTCGGCGATCGCCACTTCCGTGACCGTACCGCCGCTCAGCAATCCGCTTGAAAGCGGCTGGACCAGCGGCTGCAAAGCTTCGCGCGCGGCATCGGCCTGCGCTGGATCGCGTAGCCGCACCGTCACCGTCGTGCCGGAATCACTGAGACCCGAATAGCCGACGCGCTCGGTGCGCAATATCTGGCGCGCGTCGTCGCGCAACGTCTGTAGGCGCTCCCCGGTCAGCGACGGACCGTCGATCTCGAGCAGAATGTAGGACCCGCCCTGCAGATCGAGCCCGAGCGTGATCTTGTTGTCAGGCACGAAGGACGGCATTTCGTCGAGCGTCTGGGTCGAGAACAGGTTCGGGGCAGCGTAGACGACCCCGAGAGCGACCGTCAGCCAGATTAGGATCGTTTTCCAGCGCGAAAAATAGAGCATATGGGTCCCGAAAGGGTCGACGGTCGCTCCAAAGGGGGCGCAATCCGTATTAAGCGTTCGATCGACGCAGCCGGCGACACGGGAGTTTCGTGTCGCGGACGATTTTAAGGCAGTGGCCTCGTTTGCTCAAGCAAAGCGGCTATTTGGTGTTCGCCGCAGCCGGTTCGCCCTTGACGCGCACTTCGGCGACCATCGCCTGTACCACCCGCACGCGCACCTGCTCGGAAATCTGTACCTCGAGTTCGCCGTTATCCAGCACCTTGGTCACCTTGGCGACGATGCCGCCGCCGGTCACGACCGTATCGCCGCGGCGGATGTTGCTGAGCATTTCCTGACGCTTTTTCATCGTCGTGCGCTGCGGCCGAATGATCAGAAAATACATGATCGCGAAAACCGCGACGAACGGCAGCACACTGATCAGGATATCGCTTCCGCCACCAGTGGGCAAAGCCGTCTGGGCGAAAGCCTCGGACACAAACATCAGGAACCTCTCAGGAAATGGGGGGCACAGGGCCTTTACGATCAGCGCGGAATATACGATCGGTCGCCTCGAATGCAACAAGCCGGCACCAGACCGAGCCGACAGCCACGCAAGAGACGAGTTTTCCTGATGGATTCCGCTGAGTTCACCCGCTTGATGCAGACCATGGACCGGATCGCGCAAGGTCTCGAACGGCTTGCGCCGCCGCCGGCTCCTACGCCGGATTTCACTGCCGCCGATTGCTTCGTCTTTGAACCGCCAGCCGCCCTCGCGCCGGTGCGGATCGTGAATCGCGTCCCCATTGAACTGCTCAAGGGCATCGACCGCTCGCGCGACATCCTCCTGGAAAACACCGAGCGTTTCGCCCGCGGACTTCCGGCCAACAACGCGCTTTTGTGGGGCGCGCGCGGCATGGGCAAGTCGTCCTTGGTCAAGGCCGCGCATGCCGCGGTGAACGCCGCGCTTCCCGCCGAAACGCCCCATCTCAAGCTGATCGAGATCCACCGCGAGGATATCGATCATTTGCCGCAGCTAATGAGTCTGGTACGCGAAGTGCCCTGCCCGTTCCTTCTCTACTGCGACGATCTCTCCTTCGACATGGGCGACAGCGCCTATAAATCGCTGAAGGCGGCGCTGGAGGGCGGCGTCGAGGGCCGGCCACCCAATGTGCTGTTCTACGCGACATCGAACCGTCGCCACCTTCTGCCCCGCGACATGATCGAAAACGAGCGGTCAACCGCGATCAATCCCGGTGAAGCGGTCGAGGAGAAAGTCTCGCTATCGGATCGATTCGGCCTCTGGCTGGGCTTCCATCGCTGCAGCCAGGACGAGTATCTGGCGATGATCGACGGTTATCTGGCCGCGCATGACATTGCCGCCGATCCCGAAATGGTTCGCCGCGAAGCCCTCGAATGGGCGACAACCCGCGGTAGCCGATCGGGGCGCGTCGCTTACCAGTTCGTGCAGGATCTGGCCGGACGACTGGGGCGCCCGCTCACCGGCCTAAACGGCGCGTGAGATGGAAACTTCACCAAACTGTCAGAACCAAAGTTGTTGTCGTTAACCGCTACAAAAGGTCTCCACCCGTAGAATGAAGTTAAAGCCAATTCGTCCGGCTTGCTTTATTTAAGGATTGCTGACCAATGGAAAGCGCAAGTTCGATACAGCTAGCCGTTTTGGACGATGATCCGATTTTTCTGGAGTATATTTCCGCCATGCTGGGTCATGACGGAGATATGGAAATCACCCAGACGTCCGATGGTCCGCAACTGTTGCGTGCCCTCAAGGGGGATCCAATCGATTGTGTCCTTGTCGACTATAATCTCGGCACCGAGAACGGGCTGAATATCGCGGAGGCGATACGGGCGACGATTCCCAATGCCCCGCCGATCGTGATGTTGACGGGTGGCGGAAGCGAGCGAACAGCGGTCAAGGCGTTTCGCAGTGGATTCAGCGACTATGTTTCAAAACGCGACCTGAACAAGCACGAATTGGTGACGGCGATCCGCTCGGCGGTCGGCACACGCAAAAAGGCGCAGTCGGAAACCATCGAAGCCGATCTTATCAAGAAGCGCCTGCAGTTCGACAACGTCACTGGCCTGTACGGCGCGCAATTCATGCAGGAGCGCTTGGGCGAATTCACCGGCAGAGGCGCGCCTTCCGCGTTCGGCGTCGTTCTCATCAAGCTTCGCAACCTGGCGCAAATTCGGGCCAGCTTGGGACATATCGCCGGCGATCGGCTGCTGCACAACTTTGCCAAGCGGCTCAATCTGGCCACCCACGCCGGCGACCTCTGCGGATCGCTCGGTGATGACGGTTTTCTCTATCTGATCGACCGCGACGTCAACGCGCGAGCGATTTCCCAGTGCTGCCGTCGATTGGCACAAGAGCCGGGCCGCGTGCTGGAAGAAATCAGCAGCAACACGCCTGATCTCATACTTCTCGACATGCACATGCCCGTCGCGGACGGGATGGAGGTCGCGCAGATCATTCGCCAATCGCGCCGCAACCTGTCGCTTCCGATCATTTTCCTGTCCGCCGAGCAGGATGTCGAGCGCCAGCGCCAGGCGCGCAAACTCGGCGGCGACGACTTCATCAACAAGTCCGTCGGCTTCGATCACCTTGCATCGCTCGTGCGGATGCGCGCCGAACGGGCTGTCGCCCTGCGCCAGATCGGCGAGCGAGACAGTCTCACCGGACTCTTGAACCATGCACGGTTCAAAGATCGCGTCGCGGTGGAGTTGGAGCGCTGTCGGCGTACCGGTTCGCAGTTCAGCGTTTGTCTGCTCGACATCGATCATTTTAAGCAAGTCAACGACACGAAAGGCCATCAGGTAGGCGATCGTGTCATCCAGACGCTGTCTCACTCGCTGGTCGGCGGGCTCCGCCATATCGACGTCGTCGCGCGCTATGGAGGCGAGGAGTTTGGCGTGATCCTGCTGGACACGCCGATCGAACCCTCGAATGCCGTGATGAACAGAATTCGCGAGCATTTCGCGGACATCCCGATGCGCGGTCCAGACGAACCGTTCCACGTCACCTTCAGTGCGGGCGTGGCCGGCGCCGATGCCGGCAAGAGCGCCGATGAATTGATCGCGGCCGCCGACGCCGCCCTCTACGAGGCCAAACGCTCGGGCCGCAACAGGGTCGTCTCCGCCAAGAGCTAGAGGCGGGATGACAAAGGGTGAGAACCGATTCCCCCCGCATCTCGCGGTATCTCATTGGATTCGATGCCGTTCAGATCGACAGCTGAGATGATTCGGCCCGGCCAAGCCTAACCGGGCCTCCTGTCTTCCTGCTATCAGGTCAAATGGGTCTGGCCCTTCAGCAAGGCCACGATACCAACCTGCATGGCGTCGGTGCGGCAGACGATTGGCCGCACAAGGCTCCGCTCTGACCGGAACGTTTTGAGCTCACCGGTCTCTAGCCACGCGATATCAGACAATATGAAACGGAAAAGACCCGGCCGCGCGCCGAAACGCAGGACCGGGCCGTCGAACGCCTGGAGGTCGGCGCTTATTGCAGAAACTTCGTGGGATCCACCGGCGCAGAGTTCTTGCGCACTTCGAAATGCAGAACCGGAACGTCCGTGTCACCGCTCATGCCGGATTTGGCGACTTCCTGGCCACGCTTCACCTTCGCGCCCCGCTCGACGGAGATCGAGTCGGCATGGCCATAGACGGTCACGAGGCCGTCGTCGTGTTTCACAAGAACGGTGTTACCGAATTCCTTGAGGCCGTCGCCGGCATAGATCACCACACCGTTCTCGGCCGCCTTGACCGGAGTACCGCGCGGCACGGAAATGTTGAGGCCGTCGTTGCGTCGCGACCCCACCTTTTCGCCGAAACGACTGATCACCCGACCCTGGACCGGCCAGCGAAACTGGCTGATGCCGGTCGCGTCGGGCGCGATGGCCGCGACCTTGGATTCGACTTCCTGGCTGACGGTGGTCGTTGGCTGCGATTGCTTCGAGGCGGTCTCGGCAGACGGGCGGGCGGCCTTCTCGGCCGTCGCCGGCGGCGTATAGGGCGCGGGTGCGGCGCTCTCGGTCCGCGGCTTGGCGACCTCCTTCGTTGGCGCAGCTGCTTTGGCTTCCACGCTGGCGACCTTCGTCGCAGCGACATTTGCACCGGGGACGGTGAGCGTCTGACCGATGCGAATCGTGCTGTCGTCGAGACCGTTCGCACGCTTGATGTCGGAAACCGAAGCGCCGGTTCGCCGGGCGATCGACAACAGCGTGTCGCCGCTTTCGACCGTCACTTTCGCACCGCCCTCGGACTGCCGTGGCGCGGGCTTGGCGATTCGCGCCGCTTGCTCTCCCAATGTCGATGCTGGCGTGCCCCGTGCCGCCGGCTGGGACACAGAGGACGTCACGGGAGCGGAGGCTTGGTAGGCGGGAGTGGAGGCCTGATAGGCGGGCGGCGGTGGCGGCGGCAGCGTGTTGCGCTGCACAGGAGCGGTGGGTGCGCGGCTGGACGACGGCGCATATCCCGATGAGCGGCTGATACCGGCGGTATTCATCCGATCGACATCACCCGGATAGGGCTGGCTGACAGCCGCCGTGCGGGTGGGCATCTGCGGGACGGCTCCAGTGTAGAAGCCGTCATCGAAGCGCGCCACATCGGAGCTACATCCAGCGGCAAACCCCACCAGGGCGACCACCGCAACGGAGCGAGCCATAGGGAGTCGCAGAGATTTCAGCACATTGATTCGCATCGTCGTCCCTTGAGCACGCGGGATTACTCTCGAGACCATTGAAGCGCGTTAATCTTACTGCCGGGTTAAATCACCGGGCGGCCGACGTTATTTCTTGTGGAGCAGCCCAAGCGAGCGGCTTGAAAGTAACGGCCCAGCTACAGCATCTCGGCCGTGCCGAACGCCAGCGGCTGGTAGCGGACTGGACCGAGATCTTCGCGCTCGAAGCGGCTGCCCACCTTGCGCAGGCGCACCAGCGCCTGTTCTCCGCCTTCCTCGCCGAGCGCGCAGATCAGCACCCCGTGAGGGCGGATCTGGTCGAGAAACAGGCGCGGCACGGTCGGAAAGGCAGCGTGAACGATCGCCCGATCGAAGGGTGCTCCGGCGGCGAAGCCGTCGCTGCCGTCTTCGAGAAACAGGGAAATGTTGCTCACGCCGACCAGTTTCAAGCGCCGGCTCGCCGCTTCCACCAGTCGCCTGTAGCGATCGAACGAGGTGACATGGGCGCAAAGACGCGCCATCAGCGCAGTGACGTAGCCGCTGCCGGTTCCGATCTCGAGGACCCGATGGTCCGCCTCGATCTCCAGCGCCGACACCAGCCGGACCGCGAAAAGCGCGCCGGGCATGGTCTCCCCGCAATCGATCGGCGCCGACCGATCTTCATAAGCATTTTCGATGCCGTCAGGCAGGAAGAAACGCCGGGGCACCGTTTCGATCGCCTCGTGCAGCTTGGGATCGGCAATCCGCCGGGTGCGCAGGCTCAGGAGAAATGCCGCAAGGTCCTCGCGGTCCCGGCCCTCCGACCTCACCGAAACAGGTCTCCGAGACCCTCGCGCAGCGCGTGGGCGGTCAGATCGAGATGGAGCGGCGTCACCGAGATTTTTCCGGCGGACAAAGCCGCGATATCGGAACTCTCGACTTCCTCCCCCGCCTGGCGCCCGAAGGTCAGCCAAAAATACGGAAAGCCGCGGCCGTCGCGCCGCTCTTCCATGCCGAGGGAATAGTCGAGCTTGCCCTGGCGGGTGACCTCCACCCCGCGGACCGCATCGGCCGGCACCGCCGGAAAGTTGACGTTGACGAGATGGCCGGGTGGAATCTGATACCCCGCAAGCAAATCGAGGACAGCCGGGGCGTGCTGCTCGGCCGTCTCCCATAATGTCTCACGGTCGCCGCCGCGGGTGAATTGCTGACTCAGCGCCACCGACTTCAGCCCGAGCATCGTGCCTTCCATGGCCCCGGCCACGGTACCGGAATACGTCACGTCGTCGCAAATGTTCTGGCCTGCATTGACCCCCGACAGCACCATGTCCGGCGGAGAATCCATCAGCCGCTTGACCGCCATGATGACGCAGTCGGTCGGTGTGCCGGAGAGGGCGAACCGCTTTTCTGAAATCTTGCGCAAACGCAGCGGTGAGGAAAGCGTCAGCGAGTGCGACAGGCCGCTCTGGTCGGTCTCGGGCGCAACGACCCAGACATCGTCACTCATCGTCCGGGCGATCCGCTCCAGGACCTGGAGGCCCTCGGCGTGAATGCCATCGTCATTGGTGAGCAGGAGTCGCATCAGGCCGGCCTCTCGATCCGTTCGATCCCGCCCATATACGGTCGGATCACCTCGGGCACGGTGATGCTTCCGTCGGCGTTCTGATAATTTTCCATCACGGCGATCAACGCGCGCCCGAGAGCCACGCCGGAGCCGTTCAGCGTGTGGACGAAGCGCGGCGATTTTTCGCCGTCCGGACGGTAGCGCGTTCCCATGCGCCGCGCCTGGAAATCGCCGCAGACCGAGCAGCTGGAAATTTCCCGATAGGCGCCCTGCCCCGGCAGCCAGACCTCGATATCGTAGGTCTTGCGCGCCGAGAATCCCATGTCGCCCGCGCACAGCGTGACGACGCGGTATGACAGGCCGAGGCGCTTCAGCACTTCCTCGGCCGAAGCCGTCATACGCTCGTGCTCGTCGACGGAGGTCTCGGCAGCTGTGATCGATACCAGCTCGACCTTGTAGAACTGGTGCTGGCGCAACATGCCGCGCGTGTCGCGGCCGGCCGAGCCCGCTTCAGAGCGGAAGCATGGCGTCAGCGCCGTCACCCGCGTCGGCAGGTCGGCCGCGTCGATAATCTGTTCCCGCACGAGATTGGTCAGCGGCACCTCGGCGGTCGGGATCAGCCAGCTCCCGGCGGTCGTGTGGAAGAGGTCTTCGGAAAATTTCGGCAGCTGGCCAGTACCGAACAGCGCCTCGTCACGCACCAGCAGCGGCGTTGCCACCTCCTCGTAGCCGTGCTCGCCGGTATGGAGATCAAGCATGAATTGCCCGAGCGCCCGTTCAAGACGGGCCAGCCCGCCTCGCAGGATGGTGAACCGTGCGCCGGAGATCTTCGCCGCCTGTTCAAAATCCATCATGCCCAGCGCTTCGCCGAGTTCGTCATGTTCCTTCGGCTCGAAGCCGAATTCCGGCTTGTCGCCAAACCGACGAATCTCGACATTGGCGCTCTCGTCCAGCCCGACCGGAACATCGTCGGCCGGCAGGTTTGGAATGCGCGCAAGCGCATCATCGAGCGATTGGTCGATACGCCGCTCGGTCTCCTCGCCCTCCTGGATCGCCGCCTTGATCTCGGCGACCTCGCGAATGAGTTCGTCGGCCTTGCCGGAATCGCCTGAGCCCTTGGCTTTGCCAATGGCCTTCGAGGCGTCGTTGCGCCGGCCCTGAAGCTGTTGAAGCCGTGTTAGATGCTCGCGACGGGCCTCGTCGAGCTTGATCAGCTCGGCCGAAGCCGGCGCGGCACCCCGGCGCGCGAGCGCTTCATCCAGTTTTTCCGGATTCTCGCGTATCCATCTGATGTCGAGCATGTAATCCCCGTTCCCGACCGGTAAGCGACGGGACCGGTTCCAAGACGTCGAGGTCGGCCTTACGTCTCGCTCTCACCGAGTTTTTCGGCCCGCTTTTTCTCGATCATCCGCGCCGCAAAGATCGACACCTCGTAGAGAAGGATCGTCGGCAGGGCAAGGCCGATCTGTGACATCGGATCGGGCGGGGTCAAGATCGCGGCGGCGATGAATGCCATCACGATGGCGTATTTGCGCTTCGAGGCGAGACCGTCGGCGGAGGTGATCCCGGCCCTGACCAGCAAGGTTGCAACCACCGGAAGCTGGAACACCAATCCGAACGCGAAGATCAGCGTCATGATCAGTGACAGGTATTCCGACACGCGCGGCAGGAGTTGAATGGCCGCCTGCCCCTCCTCGGTGCCGGACTGCTCCATCGACAGGAAGAACCACATCACCATCGGGGTAAAGAAGTAATAGACCAGCGCCGCGCCAAGCAGGAACAGGAGCGGCGTGGCCACCAGAAACGGCAGGAAAGCGCCCCTTTCCTCGCGATAAAGACCGGGTGCCACGAATTTGTAGATCTGCGCCGCGATCAGCGGGAAGGCGATGAAGAAGCCGCCGAAGGCCGCGATCTTGACCTGGGTAAAAAAGAATTCCTGCGGCGCGGTGTAGATCAGTTCGACCTGGCGGTCGTCGATCCCGGCCCAGATCGTCGCCGTCTGATACGGGACGACGAGGAAATTGAAGATCTGCTTGGCGAAAAAGAAGCAGAAAATGAATGCTACGAGGAATCCGGCGATGCTCCAGATCAACCGCGTTCGCAATTCGATGAGATGGTCGATCAATGGAGCCGAAGAGGCCTCGATATCGCTGTCAGTGCGTGTCACGCGACGTCCTCGGTTGTCTTTTTCGCAGTCGGCTTGGCCTTGGCGGGGATTTTGGCCTTGGCCGCAGGCTTAGCCTTGGCGGCAGGCTTGGCTTTGGTCGCGCGCTTGACCGGGGCAATTTTTGCGTCACCGGAGGTTGCAGCCGGCTTTGCGTCCGAAGCAGGCGTCGCCGAGGAGCCTTCGGTTTTTGCGGTCGCGCCAGCCTTGTCGGGTTTTTCCGCTATCGCCGGAGCCGTCGGGCTTGGAACCTTTGGTTCCGGCGCGCTGGCCGCCGCCTTGAGCGATGACCGAATCTCATCCCCGACCGCCTTCATCGGGTTCATCGCCGCGCGCACGTCCTTGGTCGGATCGAGCTTGCGGATATCGCTCACCGTCGAACGCACGTCATCGAGTTCGGCTTCGCGCAACGCGTCGTCGAACTGCCGGCGAAAATCCCCGGCCATCGAGCGCAATTGTTTGGTCGTGCGCCCGAAGGTGCGCAACATTTTTGGCAGATCCCTAGGGCCGACGACGACCACCAGGACCACGGCGACCATCATCAGTTCGGCCCAACCAATATCAAACATCGCAAGGCCTCGAGAGCGACAACCAAGAAAAATGGCGAGCGGGCACGGACAGGGCCCGGTCGCCAGACGGCAGAACGATCAGACGATCAGTTGACCGTCTTCTTCGTCGCCACTTCGTGCCGTACCACGTCGCCCTCGGTGTGATCGAGTGTCCGGCGCTCCTGCGCCGTCTCTGCCTTTTCGGCGTCCTCGTCCGACATGCCCTTCTTGAAGCTCTTGATGCCCTTGGCGACGTCGCCCATCAACTCGGGAATCTTGCCGCGACCGAACAGGAGCAGCACGACCGCAAGGACGATGAGCCAATGCCAAATGCTGAAGCTACCCATAACAATTCTCCATGGAACGCGTGAGCCGTTCGCTCCCGCCAAGCTAACGATGATCTGGGGTCTTTTCAAACACGATAACGTCTTGCAAATCAACGGAAACAACGACATCGCGTTTACCGTCCGGTACGATTCCGGCGCGCATGCGCGATCGGAGCGGATAATCGAGCCCCTCGATCGCGACAGTCATGAGGTCGACACCGCCGAGGAAACGGCGGGCGACGATACGCCCGAGGACGCCGCTCGGCTGTTCCTCCAGGCGCAAGCCCATGAGGCGCAACGCCACCGTCACCGGCGTACCGTCAGACAAAGGCGAATCCGCGACCGGGCCGAGCGCCGTGACGACACGGCCCCCGCGGACTTCCCCGTCGATGACGTTAAGCTCGGAAAAAAAGCCGGCCGTGAAAAGATCGGCCGGGCGGCTATAGAGTTCCGCGGCGGTCCCCACCTGGACGAGCCGACCGTCGCGCAGGAGCGCGATTCGGTCGCCCATCCGCATCGCCTCCTCGGCGTCGTGCGTCACGATGATCGCCGTCGCGCGGCTTTCGCGCAGGATCTGCAGCGTATCGGTCCGCACGACATCCTTGAGACGGCTGTCGAGGCCGGAAAATGGCTCGTCCATCAACAGGACCGTCGGGCGCGGGCTCAGCGCCCTGGCCAACGCCACCCGCTGCTGCTCGCCGCCCGACAGGGTGTGCGGATATTGGCGGGCGACGTCGGCAAGCCCGACCCGCTCGAGCGCCACCATCGCCTCCTTCTTCGCCGCCGCACCCGAAAGCGCCGTCAGGCCGAAGCGGACATTCTCGGCGATACTCATGTGCGGGAACAGAGCAAAATCCTGAAACATCAGGCCGATACCGCGTTTTTCCGGCGGCACGAACGCGTCGGGACCGGCAATCTCCTGGCCATTGAGCATCAGGCGGCCGGCGCTCTGGCGCTCAATTCCCGCAGCGATTCGCAGCATCGTCGTCTTGCCTGAGCCGGAGGGCCCGAGCAGGCAGAGAATTTCGCCAGGCTCGGCCGCCAGGTTGATCCCCGACAGGATCGTGGTCGACCCAACGGTGTGGACGATGTCTTCGAAGGCAAGACGCGCGGCGAAGCTGACGCCGGCACTGGTGCGTCCGGAGCCCTTTGTCGATGGAGCGGTGGCTGTGCTCTGGTGGTCCTGCACGCTTCGGCCTGTCCGTCGGTTCGTCCAGCGAAGCCTTGAGGCCCGCTAATTCGCGACCTCGGTAACCGGTCGCCACTGGAACGGCAACCGCGTTCGACGGTCTACCCGACACGCTTGCGACGTCTACCGCCCAGATCCAGATGAAATAGGATCGACGCGATCCGATTTCCTATGCGTGACCGATTTTCTTTCGCAGGAAAAAGGTTCGGGCTGACAACCGCAGCCTCTTCCAGTGGTTCCGCGTCAGACGGAAGCCCCCACCAATTCGTCGTATTCGGCTCGCAATGCCGGCATATCGCCGCCCGTCCCGCGAGCCGAAATGGCCGATTCCGCCTCAACGGCCCGCCGCTGGGCGTCGCCGGACAACGGCCGCGCCGCGGCTGCGACTTTTCGCATTTCGTCGAAATCGCCATTGCAGTGCAGGACCACGTCGCAGCCGGCTTCGAGCGCCCTGCGGCTGAGGTCGGTGAGATCGCCCGCGAGCGCCTTCATCGAGATGTCATCGCTCATCAACAGGCCGTCGAACCCGATTTCCTCGCGGATAACGCTTTCGATGACCGTAGACGACAAGGTCGCCGGATGCACCGGATCGATGGCGCTGTAGAGAATGTGCGCGGTCATCGCCGCCGGCAGCCTTCGAAGCGCGTGGAATGGGGCGAAGTCGGTGCGTGACAGCTCACCGCGCGTGTTGGCGACCACCGGCAGCGCGAGATGGCTGTCGGCATTGCCGCGGCCATGGCCGGGAATATGTTTCATCACCGGCAACAGGCCACCGGCGAGAAGGCCGTCCGCGGCGGCCCCGCCAAGCGTCGCCACCGCTTCCGGGTTCGTCGCATAGGCGCGGTCGCCGATCACCGAGTGCGCATCCGCCGTCGGCACGTCGACGCATGGAATGCAATCGGCATTGATGCCGTAGGCCATCAGATCATCGGCAAGCAGACGGCCTTGCAGCCAGGCGGCACGTTGCCCGGCCTCCGGATCGGACGCATAAACCTCTCCGATCGTGGCCGCCGGCGGATATTGTGGCGCGAGCGGCGGCTTCAAACGCTGAATCCGCCCGCCCTCCTGATCGATGAAGATCGGCGTTGTCGCTCGGCCGCCAAGCTCGATCAGTTCCGCGACCAGATCCTCAAGCTGGGATGCCTCCGTGACGTTTCGCGCAAAGAGGATAAACCCCCACGGACTCTCGTCGGCGAAGAACCTGCGCTCGTCTGCGCTCAGTCGAGGCGCCGCCGGGGCTGCGATCCAGGCCTTCGATCCGCTCATCCGTATCTCCGATGCAAGAGCGGACGGCGCGGCTGTGCGGCCGGTCCGTCCTTCGATATGGTCATGGGTAAAAGCGGCCGGGCTGGACGCCCCGCCGACAAGCGTGACAGCGCTGGCGCTCAGCGCGCCACGAAGCAGCTGCCGCCGGCCGATTTCAACTCGGTGCATAGCGTCGACGCCTCGGACTTCGAGCCGGTCGCGATCCGCACGCGATAGTAGGTCCCCTTACCGGGGATGTCCGCCGACTGGATCACGAGATCACGCTGGCCGATGACCTCGGCATAGCGCTGCCCGAGCGTCTGCGACGTCTGCTTGGCGGCGGATTCGCTTGGCTGCGACGAGATCTGGACGAAATAGCCGTCGGCGCCCGGGGTCTGGGCTGCGGGGGCCGGCGTCGTCGCGGGAGCGGCTGCGATCGATCCCACCGTTTCAAGCGCGCTCGTCTCCACGGCGGCAACGGCCGTCGAGCCCCCCGCGTACGACATCGGTTCCGGTGTCGTTACCGCGGCAACCCTGACCGGGGCGGCATTGTCGCTTCCCGGTCGTATGGCCGGCACGGGCACGCCCGACGACGGCTGAACGAGGACGCTGGCGTTCGCCTCGGCCGGAACCACCGAGCGGGATGACGCCTCGATCAGCGCTGCTCCATTGCCGCGCATATCGTCCATGGAGGTCTCGGGAACCGTATTCGCCATGACGAGCGTTCCATCCGGTCGAACCGTCATGGTGCGCACGCGGCGGGGCGTCAGCACCGCGATCGGCGAGCCGTCATTCGCCGCATCGGCGATGCGCTCCGGCTCCGCGGCGCGCGCGCTGCTGATCGGGTTCAGATCGACGCCTGGAAGATCGAC
This sequence comes from Aurantimonas sp. C2-5-R2, assembly GCF_036549495.1. NCBI lineage: Bacteria > Pseudomonadati > Pseudomonadota > Alphaproteobacteria > Hyphomicrobiales > Aurantimonadaceae > Aurantimonas > Aurantimonas sp. C2-5-R2. Next base: position 34,805 of record NZ_JAZHLJ010000007.1, on the reverse strand, counting down.
CGGCTCCTCGGCGGCCGTGACGAGGGTCTGTTGCGCCGGGACGATGTCGGCGTCGGCGCTTTGCACGCGTTCGTAGACCGCCTTGTTCTGGTTCGGGATTGCCCGGCCACCAGGATCCTTCGGAGCCACTTTGACCGGGTCGGTATCAGCCCGCACGATCAACAGATCGCCGGAGCCAACGACAACATCGCCTGAAACCCAATAGGCCGCCGCGGCACCAACGACGGCGATCGCCACAACGCTGGCGGCGAGTCCGGGCATCCGGGGCGAAAAGCGTGTTCGGCTGGCCGCAGCCGGGGCGAATGCTGCTGAAATCGTATCGGCGGCGGCAGATCCGCCTCTCATCTTGGCGGCGGGCACCTTGGCGACGGGAGCATCCTCACCTGCCTTCGAATGCCGGACCGGCGCAGTTGCATGGCCTTGGGGCGCGCCAGCATCCGCGTCCGCCCCGTCGACGGGGGCAGGCGTCGCCGGAACCGGCCGAGGCGCCGGATTCATTGCGGCGAGTTCGCTGGCGATCAATTCATCGAAATCGTCGAAGGGCTTGTCGGCGACGTCCGACGACGGCGACGTATCGTGCCGCGCCGGTGCAAAGGCTTCACTGTGCTGCAAAGCGATTCCGCGAGGATTGACCGGCGCCGAAAGGCCGCGCAACGCAACCTCCAGGTCGCTGGCCGGTCTCGCCTCGATCGGCTGCATGGAGAAACCGCCAGCGCTGGCTTCCACACGCCGATTCGCCACCTGTGGCGCGATTACTTGCGGATTGGAGATAGCGGCAGCGGATCGGACGGAGTGCTGCATCGATTCGCGCGCGTCCTCCTCCAGAAATGATGCATTCAATTCCGCATCGAGCGCGCCGACCATGTCATCCACGTCGAGATCGAGCGAATCCGCCGCATCGTCGGCCGGACGGCTCAGCGCCTCGGGCGCGGAGAAGCCACTCTCCCCGCCGACGGACATGCTGTTTTCCCCGCCTTGCAGCGCAGATGCCGATAGGTCCGGCCGGTCGCTGACTGGCTCCGTGCCCCATGGCTCATCGATCAGCCGTGACAGTTCGGCGAAAGGATCATCCTCGATATTGTCGACCTGCTGATCGCTCCAGTGATTGGAACTCGTCGTATCCGCCATCGACATATACCCTGCCCTTCCCCTCATTCCGGAGGCTGCCGGCCCCTGTCATCAACCGCTAGGAGAGGAACTTGACCAAAGCGTGATGAATCAGCGCATTTCTTCCGGTGCGTCGGCACCAATCAAGCCGAGTCCGGTTTCGAGAACAACCGCCACGGCCTTGACCAGCGCCAGTCGCGCTTGAGTTATCATGCCGTCCTCAGAGTTAACAAAGCGTAAGGCCGGAAAGTCCTTGCCGCGATTGTACTGGCTGTGGAAAGCCGAAGCGAGGTCGTAGAGATAAAAGGCCAGACGGTGTGGTTCCTTGGCCTCAGCCGCGGCTTTGACGAGGCGAGGAAACTCGGCGAGCTTGCGAATCAGCGCCAGCTCGCCCTCGTCCGAAAGCCCGGCGAGAACGCCGGCATCGAGCGTCGGGAAATCGGGCAGCGGAAGCCCCACCTCCGCCGCCTGGCGAAAGATCGCCGCCGAGCGGGCGTGGGCATACTGCACGTAGAAGACCGGGTTGTCCTTGGATTGCTCGGTCACCTTCTGGAAGTCGAAGTCGAGCGGCGCGTCGCTCTTTCTGAATAGCATCATGAAACGAACCGGGTCGCGGCCGACCTCCTCGACCACTTCGGCGAGCGTCACGAAATCACCCGAGCGCTTCGACATACGCACCGGCTCCCCGTCGCGGAACAGCTTCACGAGTTGGCACAACACCACGTCGATCTCAGCCGTTCCGCCGGAAATCGCCTTCGCCACCGCTTCGAGGCGCTTGACGTAGCCTCCGTGGTCGGCGCCCAGAATGTAGACCATCTCCTCGAAGCCGCGCTCGAATTTCTCGCGGAAATAGGCGACATCGGCGGCGAAATAGGTGTAGCGGCCGTCGGACTTCACCAGCGGCCGGTCCTGATCGTCACCGACCTCCGTGGAGCGAAGCAAGGTCTGCTCGCGATCCTCCCAATCCTCCGGCGCCTGCCCCTTGGGCGGCGGCAACGTGCCTTGGTAGATGTAGCCCTTGGCCCGCAGATCCTCGATCGCCGAGGCGATCTTTCCGCCCTCGTCGGCGTGCAGCGTCCGCTCGGAAAAGAACTCCTCGTGTTCGATGCCGAGCAGTTTCAGATCGGCCCGGATCATCGCCATCATCGCGTCGATGGCGCGATTGCGGACGAGCGGCAGCCACTCGGCCTCGTCCATCGTCAGCAGGCGGTCCGAGAATTCCGCCTTCAACGCTTCGCCGACCGGCTTGAGATAATCGCCAGGATACAGTCCCGCCGGGATGTCGCCGATCGTCTCGCCCAGAGCCTCGCGGTAACGCAAGAAGGTCGAACGGGCGAGCACGTTCACCTGCTCGCCGGCATCGTTGATGTAGTATTCGCGCGTGACCGCGTCGCCGGCAAAGGCCATGATGTTGGCGATCGTGTCGCCGACCACGGCGCCGCGGCAATGGCCGACATGCATCGGACCGGTCGGGTTGGCGGAGACATATTCGACATTGACCTTGCGGCCGGTCCCCGGCCCCCGGCCGTAATCGCCGCCGGCTTTCAGAATAGCCGCGAGATGCCCGGTCCAAAATCCCGGATGCAGCCTGAGATTGATAAAGCCTGGCCCAGCGACCTCGGCGGTCGCGACGTCCGGATCGCGGGCGAGGCGCGCGGCGATCTCGGTCGCCAGTTCGCGCGGCTTGACGCCGAGCGGCTTGGCCAGGACCATCGCGGCGTTGGTGGCAAGATCGCCATGGCTGGCGTCGCGCGGCGGCTCCACCGTAACCCGCGACAAATCCGGTAAAGCGGTTTCGCGTTCCGACAGAATCGCTTCCACCGCTTTTCTCACCCTATCTTCGAAATCGGCGAAGATGTTCATGCTTGGCCTCGACTGGTTCCGGCGGGCCGACATGGCCGCGCGCCCGGTGACTGCATTCGCGGCCCGGGCGTCTTACCGTCTGCTGTGTAAAGAGGAATGGTCGGCTAACGCAATTGCGGCGTCGCGTCAAACAGGCGCCGATGCGCGCTCAAGGCGTATGTGTCGGTCATCCCGGACAAATAATCCGCGACCCGGCGCGCCCGCTTCTCCTCCGGCAGTCGGTCGGCATCGCGGCTCCACTCACCCGGCATCAGGTCAGGTCGTTCGAACAGACGCGCGAACAGATCCTCGACGATCCCCTCGGCGGTCTGCATGACCCGCATGACGTGATCGTTGCGGTAGACGCGCTGAAACAGAAACTTTCTGGTCTGCTTCACCGCCCGGTCCATCGGCGGCGAAAAGGTGACGAGCGGCCGCTCGGCCGCGCGCACCGCATCGACATCGGCCGGCGCGAGACCCGCAATGCCGGCGAGCGCGGTCCCGATCACGTCCTCGACCATCCGGGTGATATGGCGGCGCAGGATTTCGTGAGCCATTCGGCCATGGTCGAGGCCGGGATAGGCCGCCCGGACATCGTCGAGGATCGATCCCGCCAACTCCAGTTCACCGAGATCGGCAATGTCGATGAGGCCGGCCCGCAACCCATCGTCGAGGTCGTGGGTGTTATAGGCGATGTCGTCGGAAATCGCCGCCGCTTGCGCCTCGAGGCTGGCGAAACCGCCGAGATCGAGCGGAAACAGCACATCGAAATCGGCGATCGGCTTCGGCACTGGCGCTGGCTTGGGCGCATTCGGACCAATCAGCGGACCGTTGTGCTTGACCAGTCCTTCGAGCGTTTCCCATGCAAGGTTCAGCCCATCGAATTCGGCATAACGGCGTTCGAGCGCCGTAACGATCCTGAGCGACTGGGCATTGTGGTCAAAGCCGCCATAGGCCCGCATCCGGCGATCGAGCGCCCGCTCACCGGCATGGCCAAAGGGCGTGTGGCCGAAATCGTGGACGAGTGCGATCGCCTCGGTCAAATCCTCATCGAGCCGGAGCGCGCGGGCAAAAGCGCGGGCGATCTGCGATACCTCGATCGTATGGGTCAGCCGCGTGCGGAAATGATCGCCCTCATCGGCGACGAAAACCTGCGTCTTGTGGCTCAGCCGACGAAACGCCGTGGAGTGGACGATTCGATCGCGGTCCCGCTGGTAGGGTGTGCGGGTGGGGCTTGAGGGCTCGGCGAAGAGCCGGCCGCGGGAGACCTCCGGCCGCACGGCATAGGCGGCGCGACCCAGGCCACCCATTCCGATCCGCGCGAAATCTGTCTCATCCATGCGGAAACGATCCGTCCCGATTGACCGGCTTCGTCCCGGTCCATACTTAAGTGGCAGTTCTCGAACAAGGAGCGGCGTGGCCAATTGACCCGCGCCGAACGCCAAGATGAGCCAAACAGCGACCCATACCGTGACCGTTTCCGATGCCGCGGCCCAACGCATCGCGGCGATCCTCTCGAAGACCGACGACGCCGACTCCTTGCGCATTTCGGTGGAAGGCGGCGGCTGTTCGGGCTTTTCCTACAAATACGACCTCACCAGCGGGCGCGAAGACGACGATGTGGTTCTGGAGCGGGACGGCGCGCGCGTTCTGATCGATCAGATCTCGCTCGCCTATATGGAAGGGGCGGTCGTGGATTTCGTCGACGATCTGATGGGCCAGTCCTTCCAGATCCGCAACCCCAACGCCATCGCGTCCTGCGGCTGCGGCACCAGCTTCTCGGTCTGACGCCCCAGGATGCTGATCGCCACCTGGAACATCAACGGCGTCAAGGCTCGCCTCGACGCCCTCCTCGCCTGGCTCGACGAGCGTTCGCCGGATATCGCCTGCCTGCAGGAGATCAAGAGCGTCGACGAGAATTTCCCGCGCCAGGCCATCGAGGAGCGCGGCTACCACGTCGAAACCCACGGCCAGAAGGGTTTCAACGGCGTTGCCCTGCTCTCGAAGACGGCGCCGATCGCGGTTGGTCGTGGCCTGCCGGGAGACGATGCTGACGAGCACGCCCGTTACATCGAAGGCGTCTGGGAGACCGGCAGCGGCCCGCTCCGGGTGGCCTCGCTCTACCTGCCGAACGGCAACCCGATCGACACGCCGAAATTCGCCTACAAGCTTTCCTGGATGGAGCGGCTGGTCGCCCATGCACGGGCCGCGCTGGAGCGCGAGGAGCCGCTGGTGCTCGCCGGCGACTACAATGTCATTGCGCAGCGCGCCGACGCGGCGGTTCCGGACAATTGGCTCGGCGACGCGCTGTTTCAGCCGGAGACCCGCGCCGCCTTCCGGCGCCTGACGAATCTGGGCCTGACCGATGCCCTGCGGGCCTCGACCGACGCGGACGGCACCTACACGTTCTGGGATTATCAGGCCGGCGCCTGGCAGAAGAACAACGGCATCCGCATCGACCATCTGCTGCTGTCGCCTGAGGCACAGGAGCGTCTCGTCTCCGTCGGCGTCGACAAGCATGTCAGGGCTTGGGAAAAGCCGTCAGACCACGTACCGGTCATCATCGAACTTGCCGACGACGCTGGCTCATAAAAACGTCAGCGATTCTAAGAGTCCGTTTCGAAACTCACTGCGGCGGGTTCAAAGGCCCCTCGGATGGTCGCTCCGCAATGACATGATACCCGATTTCCGCGGGTTTGGGCGTCCCGGGTGAACCATGGAGGCTGGTCTTGGCAGGGTTTCGAAACGGCCTCTAAGTGGTCGCGCGGGAACGCTCAGTTCTTGGTGCTGACGAGACCCGCGGCGGACGCCATCTGCTGCTCGGCATACGCCAGCGCCGTGCGCCTGTCGGCTTCCGAGGCCAGCGAAAACGCCTCTTCCTGGAGCCCGCGAATCCATTCCTGATCCGGCGGGGATGCCCGTCTCAGTGCGATAGTCAGCATTGCGAGCCCCCGCACCGGCGCGGCGGCAAGCGAGATCTTCTGGCCGTCGAAGAGCAAATAGCCCAGTAGCGCCTGCGCGCCGACATGCCCCTTGTCGGCCGAAAGCTTCAACCAACGCGCCGCCTGACGCGGATTGGCCTTGCCGCCCTCGCCACGAAGGGTCATGCGGCCGAGTTCGAACTGCGCCCTGGCGTCGCCGAAGAACGAGGCGGCGTGAAAATAAAACTGGCGGGCACGCGGCAGATCCACCGCGACCGGGCTGTTGGCGATCCCTCGCCGAAGGTAGTCGGCCAACGCCACGACAGCGCTCGAGACATATGCGGCGTTGGAGAAGCCCCCGTCCTCGTCCTGCTCGCGGACGATCTGCTCGAAAATCTTGTAGGCCTCGTAATCGTTTTCCGGAACGCCGTCGCCCTCGGCATACATCTTGCCGAGTTTCCAGCGCGCGCCCGGATGTCCCTTGTCGGCGGCGAAGCGCAGGGCCTCGAACGCCTCCAGCTTTTCGCCGCGCTTATAGGCCTTGAAGCCGAAGGAGAACAGCTCCAGCGATCCGGCGTCGGGATCGACCTTCGCCGCCGGATCGAGAGCAAGGCTTCGCCCGCCGCCCCCGGCCAGAGCCGTGGCGACAAGCGCAACCGAAAGGATCAGTCTAGACGTCCGCATAGCAGTGTTTTTCCGCGGCTCCGCCGGGATGGGTCACCGCGCCGTGGCGCGCCGTTCCAACCAGCTCCGCATATTTCCAGATGGCACCGGACTGGAAGTCGGTCTCCCGTGGCTGCCAGCCCTCGGCCCGCTGTTTCATATCGTCATCCGACAGGCCGACGTCCAGTGTGCCGTCGACCGCGTCGATGGTGATGATGTCGCCGTCCCGCAGAAGCGCGATCGGACCACAGACGGCCGCTTCCGGCCCGACGTGGCCGACGCAGAAGCCGCGCGTCGCGCCGGAAAACCGCCCATCGGTGATCAACGCGACCTTGTCGCCCATGCCCTGCCCGTACAAGGCCGCCGTCGTCGACAGCATCTCGCGCATACCCGGACCGCCCTTCGGCCCTTCGTAGCGGATGACCAGAACCTCGCCTTCCTTGTAGTCGCGCTTGGAGACGGCCTCGAAAGCGGCCTCTTCGGAATCGAAGCAGCGCGCCGGGCCGGAGAACTTCAGGTTCTTCATGCCGGCGACCTTCACAATCGCGCCATCGGGCGCGAGATTGCCCTTGAGGCCCACGACGCCGCCGGTCACCGTGATCGGCTTGTCGGCCGGGCGCACGACATCCTGATCCGGATTCCAGGCGACCTTCGCCATGTTCTCGGCGATGGTGCGGCCGGTGACGGTCAGGCAATCGCCGTGCAGATAGCCGTGCTCGAGCAGCGTCTTCATCAACAGCGGAATACCGCCGGCCTCGAACATGTCCTTGGCGACGTAGCGGCCGCCCGGCTTCAGGTCGGCCACGTAAGGGGTCTTCTTGAAGATCTCGGCAACGTCGAACAGATCGAATTCGATGCCGCATTCATGGGCGATCGCCGGCAGGTGCAGCGCGGCATTGGTGGAGCCGCCCGAGGCCGCAACCACCGCGGCGGCGTTCTCCAGCGCCTTTCTGGTGACGATATCGCGCGGCCGGATGTTACGGGCGAGGAGTTCCATGACGATCTCGCCGGAGGCGTAACAGAACTTGTCGCGAATTTCGTAAGGCGCCGGGGCGCCGCAGGAATAGGGTAGCGCCAGGCCGATCGCCTCGGCCACGGTCGCCATGGTGTTGGCGGTGAACTGCGCGCCGCAGGAACCGGCCGACGGACAGGCGACCTGTTCGATTTCGTCGAGGTCGGCATCGGACATTTCACCGACCGAATGCTTGCCGACCGCCTCGAACATGTCCTGCACCGTCACCTGCTGGCCCCGGAACGTTCCGGGCAGGATCGAGCCGCCATAGATGAAGACGGACGGCACGTTCAGACGCACCATCGCCATCATCATGCCCGGCAGCGACTTGTCGCAACCGGCCAACCCGACCAGCGCGTCATAGGCGTGACCGCGCATGGTCAGCTCGACGGAATCGGCGATCAGGTCGCGCGAGACCAGCGACGCCTTCATGCCCTGATGACCCATGGCGATGCCGTCGGTGACGGTGATGGTGCAGAATTCCCGCGGCGTGCCCTTGGCGGACGTGACGCCCTTCTTGACCACTTGCGCCTGGCGCATCAGCGAGATGTTGCAGGGCGCGGCTTCATTCCAGCACGAGGCGACGCCGACCAGCGGCTGATGGATTTCCTCTTTGGTCAGGCCCATCGCGTAAAGATACGAGCGGTGTGGTGCCCGCGACGGACCTTCGGTCACGTGTCGGCTGGGCAGCTTGTTTTTGTTGATTGCGTGCGCGTCCATCGTCCCCTCGTACTCTTTACCCGCCGCGCGACCGGACCCAGGCCACACCCGTGGAGGTGACGGCGTTTTGTGGCGGCAACGGGGCGCTGTGTGTCGCTGGCGACTATAATCGATGCACTCCTGCAATAGTGTTGCCCCGATCCCACAGCGGCGATTTCGCGCAGCGAATGACGAGCGCCAAACGCCAAAAGGCGCGCCCATCGGACGCGCCTTTCGTCGTTCGCTCTTGCCATGAAGCTCTGTGGAAGGCCCCGCTCCGGCGTCAGAAATTCAGCTTGATCGAAGCATTTCCAGCCAGCACGATGTCGTTACCGACGGTGCCGTTGAAATAGGCGCCGTCGCTGATCGACTGCGCGCCATCGGTCCAGTAGCCGACCAGGCCGCCAACGCGGATCTCGCTCCACTTGTTGGCCTTGAACGAGACGCCACCGGCCACGGTGTAGAGATCGGTGTAGGTCGTCTCGGAGCCAGTCGAAACACCGCGGTCGTAGCCGATGGAGACCGCGCCGGCGATCTCGTCGGTGAAGGCCCGGCCGATGCCGATCGAGGCGGTATAGCCGTCGCGCCAGTTGTAGGGCGAGACGCTCGATCGGGTCACGCCACCGGTGGTGATGGAACTGATAGCCGACTTGTTGGTGCTCCAGTCCGTCCAGCGGAAGGATCCGAGCAACAGCGTGCCTTCGGCGATGCCGGTCTGCGCATTGATGTAGAGGCTCTGTGGGCTCGTGACCTCGTTGAAGCTCGACGTGCCGACAGCCAGCGGCGTGCCGACAGGCGGCGCGACATTCGGAATCACCACCTGCTGGCCGCCGCCACCGATGACATAGGCGTTGCCCGCCGCGGCTACCGTACCGGTGCCGGAAAACGTGTCGTGGGTCACTTCCGAGCGGTAGAGAACCTGGGCGCGCAGCGCGATCTCCGGCTTTTCATAGGCAAGCCCCACCCGATAGCCGAATTCGTAGTCACCGCGCGTATCCACAGTGGTCTGGACCGGGAGGAAAATGGGCAGCGACCCGAGTGACGGCGGAGTGGTTCGGCCCGTCGGGACGGAAGAAGCGCTGCTGCCCTGGAAATTGAAGTCTTCGGCGAACACGCCGCCAAGCAGGCTGAACCGGCCCATGTCGCTGGCGTAGCTGACGCGGCAGGTCATACCAAACTCGTTCGAGTCGAACTCGTTGGCCAGCGTGCGCGATCCAGCCGTAGGCCCGGCAGGAAGCGCGCCGCCGGGCGAGCCCGTGTAGTCCGAATCTGCTGCGAAGGAGATGATGTAGGTACCGGCGCATCCGAAATTTTCGCCGCCGAAACCGACCGCGTAGGTCGGAATGTTGTAAGCTTGGGCGTAATCGCCGAAATCGCCGCTCTGGCCGTTGATCGACTCGAAACCGCGCATCGGATTCACATAGATCAGGCCCGTCCGCATCGAGACCGGACCCGACTCATACAGGATGTCAGTATCGGCCGTACCGCGCTGAAAGCCGCCAGCCAGCGCTGTCGTCGTCAGCGCCACACTCGCGATGGATGCGCAGGCAATCAGGTTTTGAATTTTTGTCATGGCCCCCCCGTTTCAAGCTCCCGGATCCAAAGAGCTTATGCCCAGGGAGTTGACGCAAACGTAAACGAGAAATTCGTTTGACGTAACGTACCTACCAACACCCGGACCCAACTTGCGGCTGTCGCGCAACAGGGTAACGTGAGATCAGCCATGACTTTAGAAATCTCTGTCGACGTATTGGATTTCCTGCAAATTCCGCGATTATCCGCGAACGCGATTTGGCAATGCGCGTCTTCGCCTCGTTCGCCGATGCCAGGATTTCCGCCCGCTAGCGTGCCAAAAATGTGACAAGCTTCGTCATCCAAGCGAACCCGCTTTATGGCGACCGCGAAGGTGATTCGCCGTCGCCGACGCGGTAGCCGCCGCAGTGCCTATCGCAGTCGCTCCAGCCCGGCGGCGAGCTTCTCGGCTTCGAGCCGGTAGGCCTCGCGTTTCTCCCGCTCCTGCTCGACGACCTCTTCGGGCGCATTCGCCACGAATTTCTGGTTCGACAGCTTGCGGTCGATCCGCTCGATCTCCGCCAATGCCTTGACCTCGGCCTTCTCCAGCCGGCTCCGCTCGGCCGCAATGTCGATCATGCCGGCCAGCGGCAGGGCGAAGGTGGCGCCCCCAGCGATGATCTGGGCGGATTGGTCGGGCGCGCCATCGCTGGTTTCGATCGAGGCCAGCCGGGCCAGTCGCTTCAGCGCCGTGCCGTGCCGATCGAGCCGCGCGGCGGTCGACGCGTCGGGCGCGATCGCCAGCAGCGCCGCTTGCGCGCCCGGCGGCACGTTCATCTCGGCGCGAACCGAACGAATCTCGGACACTACGGCGATCAGCCAGTTGATGTCGTCGGCGGCATTTGAATCGGCGAAATCGAGCGATGGCCACGCCGCATGACACAGCAGCGAGGGCCGCGTTTCCGCCGTCGTCGCCCACAATTCCTCGGTCATGAACGGCATGAAGGGGTGCAACAGCGCGTAGATGCGGTCGAGCACCGATCCCATCACGATCCGGGTTTCGTTCGCCGCCGCCTCGTCGCTGCCGCCGAGCGTCGGCTTGGCGAGTTCCACGTACCAGTCGCAGAACAGGTTCCAGACGAAGCGATAGAGCGTCGCCGCCGCGTCGTTGAAGCGATAGGCGCCGATCGCCGCTTCGGTCTCGGCGATGGTGCGGCCAAGTTCGGTGACGATCCAGCGGTTCAGCGGCAGCGTCAGTGGTGCCGGGTTGAGCGCGGCACCGTGGAGCGCGCCGTTCATCTCGGCGAAACGGGTAGCGTTCCAGAGCTTGGTGCCGAAATTGCGGTAGCCGGCGATGCGCTGCGGATCGAGCTTCACGTCACGGCCCTGCGCGGCCATGATCGCCAGCGTAAAGCGCAGCGCGTCGGCGCCATATTCGTCGATCAGATCGAGCGGGTCGACGACGTTGCCCTTTGATTTCGACATCTTGGCGCCGGTCTTGTCGCGGACCAGCGCATGGACATAGACCGTGTGGAACGGCTCCTCGTCCATGAATTCCAGCCCCATCATCATCATCCGGGCGACCCAGAAGAAGATGATGTCGAAGCCGGTCACCAGCACGCTCGTCGGATAGTAGGTGGCGAGCTCCGGCGTCTTCTCCGGCCAGCCCAGCGTCGAGAACGGCCACAGCGCCGACGAGAACCAGGTGTCGAGAACGTCCTCGTCGCGATGCAGGAAGCCGTCGCGGCGGGCCGGATCGGCCGCCATCGCCTTGGCTTCGTCATCGGAGATCGTGCCGTTCATGACGTAGTGGGCGAGCGCGGCGGCGACCGCTTCCTCCTCGCTCTTTTCGACGAAAATTTCGCCGTCCGGCCCGTACCACGCCGGAATCTGGTGGCCCCACCAGAGCTGGCGCGAGATGCACCAAGGCTGGATGTTCTCCATCCAGTCGAAATAGGTCTTTTCCCAGTTCTTCGGGACGAATTTGGTGCGACCCTCGCGCACGCTGGCGATCGCCGGCTCGGCCAGCGTCTTGGCGTCGACATACCACTGGTCGGTCAGGAAGGGTTCGATCGGCACCCCGCCACGGTCGCCATGCGGCACCGTATGCGCGTGGTTCTCGACCCGGTCGAGATAGCCTCGCTCCTCCATCATCGTCACGACCATATCGCGCGCGGCAAAGCGATCCTTGCCATCGAGTTCGGCGACCGTGCGATCGAGATCGTCCGACGGCTCGACGCCATCGAGAAAGTCCGGATTCTCGGCCAGAGTGATCGCCGCGGCGACGGTCAAGATGCTGATCTGCTGCAGATCATGCCGCTTGCCGACCTCGAAATCGTTGAAATCATGGGCAGGCGTCATCTTCACCGCGCCGGTGCCGGCCTCCGGGTCCGGATATTCATCGGCGACGATCGGTACGCGGCGGCCGACCAGCGGCAGGATGACATGCTTGCCGACAAGGTCCTTGTAGCGCGGGTCGTCCGGGTGAACGGCGACGCCGGTATCGCCCAGCATGGTCTCGGGCCGGGTCGTCGCGACCACCAGATAATCGCGCGTCTCGTGTCCCGCAGGCTCGCCGTCGGAGGGTTTCCAAGCGACGCGGTTGCCCTCATCGTCCAGATTGTAGGGGTGCTCGTAGCTCACGCCGTCAGCCAGCGGATAGCGGAAATGCCAGAGGTGGCTCGCCACCTCCTTCTGCTCGACCTCCAGGTCCGAGATCGCCGTCAGCAGCTTCGGGTCCCAGTTGACCAGCCGCTTATCCTTGTAGATCAGCCCTTTACGATAGAGCTCTACGAACACATAGAGAACCGCCTTCGACAGCCCCTCGTCCATGGTGAAACGCTCGCGCGACCAGTCGCAGGAGGCACCAAGCCGGCGCAGCTGCTCGAGGATCGTGCCGCCGGATTCGCCCTTCCATTGCCAGACCCTATCGATGAAGGCGTCGCGGCCCATGTCGCGGCGACCCGGCTCTTTGCGTTCGGCCAATTGCCGCTCGACCACCATCTGCGTGGCGATGCCGGCGTGGTCGAGGCCCGGTTGCCACAAAACATTCTTCCCTCGCATGCGCTCGAAGCGGATCAGGATGTCCTGCAGCGTATCGTTGAGGGCATGCCCCATATGGAGCGAGCCGGTGACGTTCGGCGGCGGTATCACGATCGAATAGGCTTCCGCGCCCTCGGCAGCTCCCGCCCCGGCTCGAAAGGCGTCGGCCTTCTCCCAACGTTCGGCAATGCGTGGCTCGATCGCCGCGGCGTCGTAGGTCTTTTCAATCATCACATGTCCGGTGGCCCCGGCACGGGGCATTGCCCGAGGGCGTTGAAGCGTGCCTTCCGGTTACAGCCTCGCTTTCGCGGCTGTCAACGAAGAGCGGCTCGCGACACTCCCGGGACCCCGGAAAACAGCCTTCGTCGGCGCGATCAGCGGCGGCCGCCGCGCGCGACCCGCTCGATTTCCTCGCGGACCAGCTTCTCGACCAGGCTCGGCAGATTGTCGTCCAGCCACTCCTGCAGCATCGGCCGCAGGATTTCGCCCACCGTCTCGTCGATGGAATCCAGATGTTCCTCGCGAATGACGCGCGCGAGATTGTCGAAGGATGCGGCGACGCGGCTGCCCGTTTCCTGTGAGATCAGTTCGTGGATCGGTGCGCTGGCCGCGTTTCCGTGAAGGCTCGGACCGCTCGCCGAACTTGCCTCCTTGGAACCTGCCGGCAGGTCGAGTGCGGCCGCTTCCGTTGTAGCGGCAGCCGGCGACGACGCGGTCGCAACCTCCACCGCGCCCGATTGCCCTTCCACCTGCGATTCAGCCGCAATCTGGCTGGCGTTCTCGATCAGTTCGGACGCGAACCCCTCCTCGTCGAACTCGCCCACCGCATCTTCGTCATCGTCCAAACCAATCGTCTGGTCGCCATCCGGCAGCAGGTCCGCGGTCTCGTCCGCATCGATCGCGTTTGACAGGGCGCCAAGATAATCGTCATCGCCCTCTTCGATCGGCTCCGAAGCTTCAGACGGGACAGCGCCGGCGCGCACCGCCTCGATGCGGCGCTCGGATACGGAGGCCAACGACACCGCGCGCAGCCGCGCGGTCGACAGTGACGAATCCTCGCCGGACTCAACGAGACCATCCTCACCCTGCATCACCTCGGCCGTCTGCCGATCCGGCAAGCTACCCATCTCGGCGACGGGGTCGACCTTCAGCCCCGCGGTCGACTGTTCGGCGCCAGCCTCGCCGGGCTGCTCGGCAAACATGGAATCCACCGGCTTGACGGGCGGCACGATCCCCAGCCGGGGGCGTCCCGGCGCAGTTGTGCCGTCGGCAGCGGGTGTGGCGGTACCGGCGCTCGGTGGCTTGGCCGTCTCGTCTCCAATCGCCCCCGAAGCGACAGACGCGTCGTCGGATTCGGATGGCGTTTCGGCTCTCCAGACCACCGCATCGGCCGCCAGCTCCGCAGCCTTGCCGGCGGCGTTTGCCGGCTCGCCGTGCAAAGGCTCGAGATCGGGCGCTTGTGTCGCGATAACGGTCTCGTCGCCGCTCTCGATGATCCGTCTGATCGAGGCCAGGATTTCGTCCATCGACGGCTCACGGGCCGAAAGGGCATTGCTCATGGGACGCTCCCGCAAATTCCGCGACAAGGGTCGACCCTATCGATCGAATCATGCGCGAAGCCTAAATGGAAAGAGCCCCGGCGTGAATCCCGCGAGCCCTTTTGGGGAAACTATCACCAGCTTCTTGGCCGAGGCTGTCGCGATGGCGGCCTCGGCCGCGACACGTACGCGGAGTGTCTACCGCCCGTCCGGCGTTCTCAGACCGTACCATTGGTCCTGGACCTGCTCGTAATGCTCTTCCGGCTTGTAGGTCTTGCCGGCCAAGCCGAGCCGCTCGGCTGACAGCCGGCCGGTGGCCGAGACCACTGCATAGCCGGCCACCACCTCGTCGCGTTGCGAGCCGACGAGCAAAATCTGCGCCGAAATCACCTCGCCTTGAGCATTGAGGACGTCGAGCGTGGTCCGCTGGCCGACGTTGCGCTCCTCGATGACACCATCCAGGGCCAGGCGAGCGGCCCGCGATTGCGCCTGAAAGCCGGCGATGTTGGCACGGGCGGCCTGCAACTGTGCCCAGGCGCTCGCCACCGCCGTTCTCACCTGATCGCGGGTTCCGTCGACCTCGATCCGACGCTGGCCGAGCACTTCCTTGGACTGGCGGACCTTGGAACTCGCACGACCGCCCGGGTAGATCGGTATCGTCAATTGGGCGCCCACGGTCGCCGACACCTGGTTCTGCGTATTGACGTTCGGACGGCCGAGCGACGTATTGACGCCGGGCAGGTTGCCCCCATGGGTTTCGCTCAGCGCATAGGTATCATCAACACGGCCGGTCAGGCTCAGAGTCGGCAGCAGCGCGCCCTCGGCCGACTTGACCTGAAAGGCCGCCGCGTCGACGACGGCCAGCGTCGCTAAAATCGCCGGATGCTCGCGCTGAGATATGGCGACGGCCGAATCGAGCGACTTCGGAATGTAACCCGCCGGGGTTCTGCCCGGCTTCAGATTCGTTGGGGGATTGCCCACCACATCGAGATAGGTCGCCTCGCTGGAAGCGACCTGCGCCAGCGCGCTGTTGAGCAGCGCCGTCGCGAGGGCCTGCTGGGATTCGGCTTGTGCTACGTCGGTGCGCGTTCCCTCGCCCACCTCAAAGCGCGCCCGCGACGCCCGCACCTGCTCCTGCAGAAATCCGAGATTCTGGCGGCGTAGCGCGGCGATCTGCCGGTCGCGTAGCACGTCCATATAGGCGGTCGCCGCGTCGAACAGGGTATTCTGCTCGGTATTGGCGAGGTTTTCCCGCGAGGCGCGAACTTGCGCCTGCGCCGCGGCGACGTTGTTGGGGGTTTGAAAGCCGTCGAACAGCGTCTGGTTCAACTGGATACCAAAGCCGATTGATTCCGACCGCGCCGTCTGCGACGAAATATCGTCGCCGAAGGTCGTCCGGCTTCGGGTCGCGTTGGCAGAGCCTACACCGCTGACGAACGGCCTGAGTCCAGCCCGCGCCTGTGGAACATTCTCGTCGGTGGCACGCAGTTGCGCCCGCGCCGAATTCAAGCCCTGGCTGTTGGCGTAGGCCTTGGCCAATGCCCCGGTGAGGGTCTCGGCCATGGCGGGAACTGACAAGAACGTACCGGCGACAAGTGCGGCGACAATCCAGATACTACGCAACCCGATGACTCCATACCGCGGATGGGGTCGAGAAAAGCATGCCCGCGAACAATCCCTCGCAGACGTTTCCCGCTACGCCATTCCATACCGACGGTATTTGATCAGTATTGTAACGGTCTGATCAAGTGCGGACCTGAATTTCCAGTGGCTTTATCGTGAAACGAAACATATCTGCCACGACGATGTGATCAGAAGACGAATTCTCTCGCCTTGTCGAATCCGGGCAGCGGCTTCACGCTGCAATTGAAGCCGAAGCGGTCCGAGACGAGGCCGTTCTCGTCTTTGAAATAGAGCCTGGCCGAGGCGGCGTTTCCGACGCCTTCGACGACCACGAGACGCCCCCCTTCGCGCAACTGCTGAAAGAATGTGTCCGGCAAGCGCTCGACGGCCCCCTCGAAGAAGATCACGTCATACGGAGCCTCGGACGGGTAGCCATCCTCCAGCTTTCCCTCGACCACGACGCAGGTGACGTAATCGAGTCGCGCCAAATTGTCGCCCGCGGACGCGGCAAGGTCGGCATCCTCTTCCAGAGCGACCACCGAGCCAGCAAGATGCGACAGGACCGCCGAGGAGTAACCGGAACCACATCCGACATCGAGGACGACGTCGTCGGGCGTGACCGCGGCAAGTTGCAGGAGCTTGGCGAAGGGCGAGGCTTCCATGATGTAGCGGCCGTTGCCGATCGGCAGATCCTCATCGATATAGGCAAGCGGTTTGCGCGAGGCGGGCACGAACTCTTCCCGCGGCACCTGCAGGAACGCCCGCAGAATGTCGTGACGGGTGACGTCCGTGGTGCGGATCTGGTTGTCCACCATCTTCGTGCGGGCGGTCTCGAAATCCATGGTCGAAATCCTCGTGTCTCGCCGCATCGTCGCCTTGCGGCCGCCCCGTTTCCATAGTCGCGGCTCTTGCCGCGCGCAAGGCGGACCGGCCTCTGGGCGATGGCGGCGCGGTTCCGGCTCGGCGCGGGCCAAGGAGCGGCGGTTATCCCGCTCGCGACGCACACTTTCGGCGACCGGCCTCAACGCTCGATGCGGTCGATGAACCACCGGGTGAGCCGAGTCCAGACCTCGTCCTTCTCAGCAAAATCCTCAACCCCATGCTCGAGGTTCGGATTGTCGTTGACCTCGATCAGGAAAATCCCGTCGTCGGTCTCCTTGAGATCGACGCCGTAGAGTCCGTCGCCGATGCAGCGGGCTGCCCGCAGTCCGGCATCCAGCACATGCGGGGGCGTATCGCCGAGCGAGAACGCCCTGAACCCACCCTCCAAGGGTCGCCCGCCATTGTCGTGGTTGATGATCTGCCAATGGCTCTTGGCCATCAGGTACTGGACCGCAAACAAGGGCTCGCCGCCGAGCACCCCGATCCGCCAGTCGAAAGTCGTCGGCATAAATTTCTGGGCGATCAGAAGGTCGCTATCCTCCAGCCAGGCATTCGCCAGCGTCACCAGACCGGCGACGTCGTCGACCTTCTTCACGCCTCGCGAGAACGACCCGTCGGGGATCTTCAGCACCATCGGAAAGCCGAGCTCGTCCGCCGCCCTGGCGAAGTCCTCCTTGCCCCCGATCATCACCGATGACGGGGTGGCGACACCATTCGCCGCCATCAATTCGTTGAGATAGACCTTGTTCGTGCAGCGGATCATCGAGATTGGATCATCGATCACCGGCATGCCCTCCTGCATGGCGCGGCGAGCGAACCGGTAGGTGTGATTGGAAATCGAGGTCGTCTCGCGGATGAACAAGGCATCGAAATTGGCCAGCCGGGGCAGATCCTTGCGACCGATCGGTTCGACATCGACGCCGAGCCGGGCCGCGATGCGCGCCCAGTGCCGCAGCGTATCCACCGAAGACGGCGGCATGTCTTCCTTGGGGTCGTAGAGGGTGGCGAATGCATATTTCGCCGGAGTCTTGGCTTTGGCTGCGCGCCATTGGCGCGCGGTGTACCGCTCCATGGCGACGAGCAGGCGCGCCGTCTCGGCGCTGTCGAGCTTGCCGATCGAGGCAAAACCGATGCGCCGGATTCGCGGGCGTCCTGCTTTGGGCTCCAGATGGACTTCAAGGGCCGGCGCTCGAAACCAGTCGAAGATCAGCTTGGCGAAACGATCAAGGCGGGGGTCGTCAGCGTGGCCGAAATAGATGCGTATCGGGGCAGTCGGTGCTTCGCCCTTGTCGAGTGCCTTCGACAGCACGGCATCGAGCTCGGGCAAGGCGTTTTCATAAAGTTTCTTTTCCGACAGGTCGATCATCGTCTCGACCGAGGGGATGATGCGGTGACCGCGGGCCTCGGCGAGGAGCGAGGCGTAATATCCCCTGCTTTGATAGGCGTAGGACCGCGACAGGTTGATGACCTTGGGCCGTTGCCCCCGGAACAGGCCGGATCGCGCAAGATAGTCGCGGCTGGTCATGACCTTGTGCGGCGTCGCGCCGTTGTCGAGATCGGACGCGCGCCCGACGAGGACGACCCATTGAGACATCGGACGACCTTTTAAGCCTCGCGCCGGGAGAGGAAAACGGCCGCGCGGAGGCCGACCTTGCCGAAACGCGCTATCCGGTCAAATGTTTCGTATGGAATTGGAAGACTCGCGGCGTCGGCGACGGATTCGCCGCGTTCGTCCGCCACCCAGGGATCGTGGATGATGATATGGCGGCCATCGTCGCCATGGGCGAGCACCCAGTGCGGCACCTTCTTGTCGAACATGTGATAGCCAGAAATCAGCACCACGGCGGTCTTGCCCGCGGCGATCGCGGCGCGCAGTTCAACGAGGGTGAACGGGCGAATGGTGACCGAAATCGCATAGGCGTCGGCGCGACGGCGAAAATCTTCCTGGGCAAGCGCCATCACCCGCTGCTTCTCCGCGCTACGAACCCCTTCCAGGAACAGATCGCCCGGTTCCGAGACATGAATTTCGGCGCTGAGCCCGGCTTCATGCGCCGCCACCGCCAGGCCATAGGGCTCGCAGCCGCCGGGTCCCGACATCATGAAGATCGTCGTCGCCTCGCGCCAGAGGCGGATCTCAGCCACCGGCTCCAGCACAAAACCGGGAACATCCCGTGCCAGCGCCATCATCAGGCAGCAGGCGCCGCAGGTGAAATCCGTCGTCTGCTCGTAATAGGGGACACCGGTGTCGATCGCCTGGTCGCCGCGCAGGGTCTTCTCGAAGCGAAGTGCCGGCATGTGGTCGGCATAATAGTCGAGATAGCGTCCGATCGAGCGAAAATGGCGGGAGCGATAGAGCGCGATCGCGGCGGCATTATCCTCGCGAACCTCAAGTCGAAGGGCGATGCGGTCGCGATCGAAGGCCGCGGATTCGGCCGCTTCGAGCAGCTTCCGGCCGGTTCCACGCCCCGACGCATCCGGTGCGATGGCAAGAGAGTAGAGCCGCGCAAGCCCCGTGCCGCGACGCAGCAGAATGGCCGCGTAGCCGACGACCCGGCAGGCTTGAGCATCAAGTCCGCCATCCTCCGCGACCAGCACGATGGCACTGTCCGCGCTGACGAGATTACGGAACGAGCGGCGCGAGATGAGATCGACATCGAAAGCAGCCACCTCGATCTCGACCAGCCGATCGATATCATCCGTGCGCGCCGCACGGATGAGCATGTCGGCAGCGTCGGGGATGGCAGGCGCGGAATGCGCTCGCGAATTGTTCCGAATCATTTTCTGTCTGTCGAGACGCTGGGCCGCGGATTTGACTAGGCGTGCGCCCAATCCCGACGGTTGGCAAGCCAAAGAATCCGGTGCCTGCGTGCGATACGACGGCGGCCTGCGCGTGATGCGATGGCGCAGGAGGTTGGCATTCTAGAATCGAGCGTTCACCCATGCCGACGTGTCTCGACCGTTCGGTCAGCATGGCGCTTGGGCCAGA
This sequence comes from Aurantimonas sp. C2-5-R2, assembly GCF_036549495.1. Lineage (NCBI taxonomy): Bacteria > Pseudomonadati > Pseudomonadota > Alphaproteobacteria > Hyphomicrobiales > Aurantimonadaceae > Aurantimonas > Aurantimonas sp. C2-5-R2. Next base: position 14,978 of record NZ_JAZHLJ010000007.1, on the reverse strand, counting down.
TTTCCCGAATGGGCATTTCCGGCCTTGCGGAAATCCAACGGAATCCGTAGGTACGGCGCCGGTGAGGCCTCGTGGCGGAGTGGTTACGCAGAGGACTGCAAATCCTTGTACGGGGGTTCGATTCCCTCCGAGGCCTCCATTCCTCTCCCTGATGTATAACGGACTACTCTCGGCTTTGGCCGACGCGCGCCGGCGACAAACAGGTGACGCGCCCTATTCTGCCGGAAAGAAGCGAGGACCGACGATGCGAATGCCGCTGGCGGTCCGGCGGATTTCCTGCTGCGGTTGCGCCGCCTGGGTGATATCGGGCCGCGGCATGGGAACCGGGATCGAAGCCGTCTCGCCACGCTGTCTCGGAGCGATCTGAAGCGACGCCATTTCGACCGGCACCTCGAACTGGGCCGAGCCAACCACATCCTGAGCGTAAGCGGGGAGGCTCAGCGAGCCGAAAGTCAGGGCCAAGATCATCATTCCGGTCTTCGTAAACATGTGCGCCACCTGCAAATATGTTTTCTTTTGGGCACAAGGCTCGGCGCGTCATTATGGTTCCCCTGCCCTCATGATTATTATGAATAGAACGGCAACGCGGAGGATTGGTTTGCCTCCGCTTTCCGGGTGGCGGGACTTTGATACTTCGCTCTTCATAGGGTTGTCGCGACGGGTGCGCTATGATGGCTGGTTCGTGGGCGGTTTGCCCGTTGGCTTGGCGGCAACGCGGTTCGGGGCCCGGGGCGAGCGGGCGCGTCCCCACTTCACCGTTGACCGGCGGCGCCAGCGGCGCACGACGATCAGATCGACCGACAGGACGAGGAGCCCCAACGGGATCATCCAGAAGCCGAGAATCGGCAGGAAACCCAGAAGGCCGCCGGCGACAAGGCCGCTTCCCAGGGCTATCCGCCATCCGCGGCTCGCCGGCAGCGGAAGTTTACGGCCGAATATCTCGATCCCGCGGCTCTCGGATTTGCGTTCGCCATCCCTTTCGTTGTGCTGCGTCTCTTGATCACTCATCCTGCCGCCATGATTTACCGATAGCCGTTAGCCCGGCCCTTGAAATGGGAATGCGGCCGGCCGGAACAAAGCCGTTTTTGCCATTCGCGCCGCGATCGGGGATTTTTCCTCAACTCGCGGCTTGGCAAGAGTGTCATCGTTTTGCTATAGGCACGCCAACGCGTCTGACGCGTCATTCCCCGATAGCTCAGTTGGTAGAGCGTTCGACTGTTAATCGAATTGTCGCAGGTTCGAGCCCTGCTCGGGGAGCCAGTTTTCAAGAAGGTCGCCGGTGCCGCACCGGCGACCTTCTTTTTTTCGGCGTCGTCTGATCCGCCGGCCCCCCTGCGATTTCGTCGCACCCGCCTCGCCGCAGAGCCATGGAGCGCCAGCTATCTGCCATCGGCAACGATGGGACGCCTGCATGGACGACAACAGCTCGAAAGCCCACAGCGATCCGATCGTCGTCTGGATGCGCGACGATCTGCGCCTCGACGACAATCCGGCGCTCGCCGCGGCGGCCGACACCGGTCGGCCCGTGGTGCCGCTCTATGTGCTCGACGAGACATCGGACGGCATCCGCGCGCTCGGTGGCGCTCACCAATGGTGGCTGCATCACAGCCTGGACGCTCTCGCTCGCAGTCTGCGCGGCAAGGGCACCGAGCTGACGCTCCGGCGCGGCACGGCAAAGGGTGAGCTCCTCGACATCATCGCGGCGGTCGGCGCAACAGCGCTTTATTTCAACCGTCGCTACGACCCGGCCGGACGCGCTGTCGACGACAGGATCGCGGAAGCTTTGGGCGCGGCGTTCGATGTCTGCCGCTTCACCGCCAACATCCTGCACGAGCCGGACGAGGTCCAGACGACCACCGGCGGCTATTACAAGGTCTATACGCCGTTCTGGACGAAGCTCGCGGCATCCGAGCCACGCGATCCGATCGACCCGCCGGCCGGTTTCAAGCAACCGGAGGATTTTCCGCGATCGGACAATCTCGCCGACTGGGCGATTCTGCCGACGAAGCCAGACTGGTCGGGGGACATCGCCGAGGCATGGACGCCCGGCGAGAAAGCCGCGCTGGAACGCCTGGAGACGTTCTGCAACGATGATCCCGCCGGCTATCATGAAGCGCGCGACAATCCCTCCGCGGATCGCACATCCGGTCTGTCGCCGCATCTTCGCTGGGGCGAAATCTCGCCCTACCGAATCTGGCACACGGTCCAGACCTATGCGTCACGCCGCCAATCGATCCCGGACGATGCGATCCGCACGTTCAAGAAGGAGTTGGTCTGGCGCGACTTCAATGCCCACCTGCTCCATCACTGCGACAACCTCACCACGACGAACATCAACAAGCGCTTCGATGCGTTCCCGTGGCGGCGTTCACAAGCAGATCTCCGGGCATGGCAACGCGGTCTGACAGGCTACCCCATCGTCGATGCCGGCATGCGCCAGCTCTGGCGGACGGGCGGGATGCACAATCGGGTGCGGATGATCGTCGGATCGTTTCTGACTAAGGACCTCTTGATCGACTGGCGCGACGGCGAGCGCTGGTTTTGGAATACGCTGGTCGACGGCGATGCGGCCTCGAACCCCGCGCAATGGCAGTGGGTGGCCGGCTCCGGCGCCGACGCGCAGCCGTTCTTCCGCGTCTTCAATCCCGTCACCCAGAGCGAGAAATTCGATCCCAACGGCACCTATATCCGCCGATTCGTGCCGGAACTCGCCGAACTGCCGGACAAGGCGATCCACGCGCCTTGGAACGCGTCCGACGAAACCCTCGCAAAGGCGGGAGTCCGGCTCGGAGAAACCTATCCGAGGCCGATCGTCGACCACGGCCGGGCACGCGAGCGCGCGCTGGCGGCCTATAGCGAGATACGAGGATAATTCGCAAATCCAGCCGAGACGGAAGCGGAGCACGGCAGGTTCCGGCACCGGGTCAGCCCGGTGCGATCTCGTAGAGTTACTCCGGGAATAAGGCCGTCTTCGGTCGGTGCTTCAAGCCCCGTGCTTCAGTCGCGCGCAGGGCGTCTTGTGCCAGAACAGGTCGTAGGCGCAAAGCAGGATGGTCACCAAAAGCACCACACCCAGGTCGACGCGGGGAACGTAGACAATCAGCACTCCAAGGAAGAATACGAACAGCGCGAAAGCCACAACGCTCATCAAACGTTCGGTCAGGGTCATTCGGGCGTTCCTCCTTTGAGTATCGTCTGTTCCAGCCAACGCGCCGCGCGCAGCAAACGTGCATCTTCCCCCAGGCGTCCAACCAGTTGAACTCCCATCGGAAGGCCGTTCTCCGCCTCCAACAGCGGCAGCGTGATCGTCGGCAGCCCGGCGAATGTCCAGAGACGATTGAAAACCGGTGAGCCGACATTGTCGAGCCCTTCGGGCGCCGGTCCTGGCGCCGCAGGCGTCAGAATCGCGTCGCATCGGTCCAGAACCGCCATAATCCCGGCTCTGTAGACGCTCTGCCAGTCCTTCGCCGCGAGATAGTCGCGTGCCAGGATGGCCCCGCCGCGCTCCAATGTCTCGCGCAATGGCGCGCTGAGAAGCGCGCCGTGACGCTGACCGTAGCCGACGAGGCTGCGAGCCATTTCAGCCTCAAGGACGCGCGCGCAATGAATCTCGCATTCGGCGAAGATGGCCGGCAGTTCGGCCTCGAAGCAGCGCTCGGCGAGATGCTCGGCCAACTCGCCGAGCGCGCCCTGCATATCGGCGCTCGCCTGATCCCAGAAGGGCGTACGCACCAAGGCGAAGGTCGGCTTGACCGGCGGCGCGGAGCGCGCCGCGTCGAGAAGACGTGGATGCGGCGCATACGATGTCGCGGGATCGGTGGCATCATATCCAAACAGCGCCTCGGCGAGCATCGCCGCGCCCTCGACATCAGCGGCGAATACGCCGGGCGTATCGAGACTGGGAGCAAGGGCTAGCGTGCCGCGTCGCGCTATCGAGCCGAAGCTCGACTTGTAACCGACCGAACCGCAATAGGCGGCCGGGCCGATGACCGATCCGCCACCCTCGACGCCGACCGCGAGCGGCACCATGCCCGCAGCGACGGCCGCCGCCGAGCCGGACGAGGCGACGCCCGGCGTGTGTGCCTTGTTGACCGGGTTGCGCGTTCTCGGCGGATGGCGATAGCCGAGCTCGGCCGTCTCCGTCTTGCCGATCAGCAAGGCGCCGGCCGCGCGCAGCCGCTCCATGATGGCGGCGTCGGCTTCGGGTACGCGTTCCGCGTCGGCGGACGTGCCATTGCGGGTGGGGACGCGGGCCGTGTCGATCGTATCCGCGACGGCGACAGGCACGCCATGGAGAGGCCCCAGGGCCCGCCCCCTGCCCCGCCATTCGTCGAGGATCCTTGCCTGCCGGCGCACGAACTCGGCGTCGAACCACGCGAAAGCACCCACCGCCTCCTCGCGCTCCGCGATCCGCATGAGCGAAGCCTCCGCCAAGTCGGATGTGCGTAGCGCCCCGCTTGCCAGACGGCTCGCGAGTTCAGCAACCGGCAGCGCGAGCAGCCTTGGATCAATTGCCATAAATGGCGTCCGGCAGATAAAAGACGATCTGCGGGAAGATGTAGACGACCGCCATCGACAGGAAGACCATGAAGAGGAACGGCATGATGCCGGCGAAGATTTGCGTCAACTTCACCTCCGGCGGGGCGATCCCCTTCAGGTAATAGGCGCTCATCGCCATCGGAGGTGTGAGGAACGACGTCTGGAGGTTCAGCGCCACCAGAATGCCGAAGAAGAGCGGATCGATCCCGAACATTTCCAGCAGCGGCAGGAAAATCGGTACGAAGATGATGATGATCTCCGACCATTCCAGCGGCCAGCCGAGCAGGAAGATGATCAACTGCGCCAACAGCAGGAACTCCAGCGGCGACAGATCCAACCCACGGACGAATTCCGAAATGACCGTCTCACCGCCAAGATAGGAAAAGACCGAGGAGAAGGTGTAGGAGCCGACGAAGAGCCAGCACACCATCGCGGTGGTCCGGACCGTGAGATAGACCGACTCCCGCAGTCTCTGAAAGGTCAGGGCGCGGTAGGAAACGGCAAGCAGCAAGCCGCCGAGCGCACCGATGGCCGCGGCTTCCGTCGGGGTGGCAAGCCCGAACAGGATCGAGCCGAGGACGGAGAGAATCAGGACGGCCAGCGGCAGGAAGGACGTCGCGATCATGACGATCAGCCGCAGGGCCGGAACGTGGGGAACTTCCTCGTCGGTTGGTTTCGGCGCCACCGAGGGCTGCACGATGGACCGGCCAACGACGTAGACGAGGTAGAGACCGACCAACAGGAAGCCGGGGAGCAACGCACCGGCATAGAGCCGGACGATCGAGGTGCCGGAGGCCGCCGCGTAGACGATCAGCATGATCGAGGGCGGGATCAGGATGCCGAGCGTTCCGCCGGCGCAGATGATGCCCGCGGCGAACGACGTGTCGTAGCGCGCCTTCAACATGGCCGGCAGCGCCAGCAGTCCCATCAACGTCACAACTGCGCCAACAATGCCGGTGGCCGTGGCAAACAGGGCGCAGGTGATCAGGGCGGCAACGCCGAGCGAGCCGGGAACATTCTTGGAGGCGATGTTCAGGGTGGTGAAGAGCCTCTCGACGATATTGGCCCGCTCGACGACATAGCCCATGAAGAGGAATAGCGGGACTGCGGTCAGAACCTCGTTGCTCATCACCGTGTAGGTCTGGTTGATGAAGAGGTCGAAGATGCGGTTGTTGAAAAACCCGTCGACCCAGAGACTGAAGCTGTCCCATGTGCCCGCGAGATCATCGAGACGATTGAAGCTGCGCCACATGCGGTCGGCGTCGAAATAAGCGTAGTAACCGAAGCCGATACCCATCGCCATCAGGGTGAAGGCGATCGGAAATCCGAGGAAGACAAGGAAGATGAACAGCCCCAGCATCGTGAGGGCGAGTTGGGGATCGGTCATGGATGGGCGTCGCTTTCGGCGGCAGTGGCTTTGTTGAGGATCGCGTCCTCGGTCTCCTGAACGTCCTCATGGGCGCGCATCCAATATCCGGTGCGAATGCACTGGATACAGCGGAAAATCTCGGCGATGCCCTGAATGAAGAGAAGGATACCAGCCGCAACCATGACTGCTTTGAACTGGAAGATCGGGATGCCGGCCGGGCTATTCACGCTGACCTCGCCATAACCGACGGAGCGGGCCGCGTATTTCCAGCCGGTGACGATCAGCGCCGTGACCCCGGGAAAAAAGAAAATGAGATAGAGGACGAGGTCGACGGTCGCCTGCGTCTTCGGCTTCCAGAGCCGATAAAGGAAGTCGCCGCGCACATGGCCGCCGCGTGACAGCGTATAGGCCCCGCCCATCATGAACAGCGTTCCGTACATGATGAAGGAAACGTCGAACGCCCAAGGCGTCGGATCGTTCAAGACGTAGCGCACGAACACTTCGTAGCTGGTGCCGAACGTCATCAGGATGATCAGCCAGGCGAATGCCTTGCCGAAGGCTGCCGACAGTGAGTCGGCAAAGCGGATGAAAGCGACCATGGATTCCCGATCCGGTTACAGAAAGGCCCGGCGGAAACCGACCGCCGGGCATTGGATTGTTCTGTGTCCGGGTATCAGCTCGGCAGTTTGCCCGGGAAGAAGTGCTCGTAGGCCAAGCGGTAGTCCGGCGCGTTCAGGAGCTCGTAATAGGTCACCCGCTCGACCCAGGCGCGCTGGCTGTCGAGCACCTTCTTGATGAAGGGATCGGTCTCCAGATCAACGATCATGGTGCTCCAGGCTTCCAGTTCCGCCTGCAGGATTTCCTGCGGCGTCTGGCGCACGGTCACACCGCTCTCGTCCTGCAGCTTCTGCAGATCGGAGGAATAATTGTCGAGCGCATAAGCCGTGTTGGCCGTCGACGCCGCCTCGACGCTATATTCCATGATCGCCCGCAGATCCTCGTCGAGATCGTCCATGAAGTCCTTGTTGAACAGGAACTCGAAGGCCTCACTCGCCTGATGGTAGGAACCGAGATAGTAGTTCTTCGCCACGTCCTGCGCGCCGAAACGCATATCGGACGACGGGTTGTTGAACTCGAACGCGTCGATCACGCCGCGCTCCATCGCCGGCACGATCTCGCCGCCCGGAAGCTGCGCGACGCTCATTCCCATGGACTGCATCAGATCGGCGGCAAGGCCGACGGTCCGGTACTTGAAGCCCTTGATATCGGCGACGCTATTGACCGGCTCCTTGAACCAACCAAACGGCTGAGCCGGCATCGGGAAGCCGAGCAGGCCGACAACGTTGAGTCCCATCGTGTCCTGGGTCAGCTCGCGATAAAGCTCGCGCCCGCCACCCTGGTAGAACCACGACAGCATGGTGGTCGGATTGCCGCCGAACACCGGTCCGGTGCCGAACAGCGAAGCCGCCTTGTTCTTGCCGTACCAGTAAGCCGACACCGAATGCGCCGCGTCCAGCACGCCGTCATTGACCGCGTCCATCACCTGGAACGCCGCGACGACGGCGCCGGCGGGGAGAAGATCGATCTTGATCCGGCCGCCGGACATCGACTCGACGCGGTCGACATACTGCTTGGCCATGTCCATCCAGATGTCGGATGCCGGCCAGGACGTCTGCATCTTCACGACCAGCGGCGACTGGGCCAGTACGGCCGGCGTCGCGAGCGCGGTCGCCGCGGCTGCCGCTCCACCACCGATCACGCTCTTCTTCAGAAACGAGCGGCGGTTGACGGCCTTGGATTGAATATCTGTCACGTAATTCCTCCCTTAAAATTCGCGCCCGGTCTTGCGGAACCTTGGTTCACACACAAGCCGATGCATTGTGGCGAACCGATCCCTCCCGGCGGCCTCGGCTACTATCATGGACGCACCCCTGGTTGGCAAGGAGCGGCAGGGCGATCCGGATACGACTAAAGCCTCATGCCGTGCACCTATTTGGCCCATATCAGCCCCGAATAGGATTCATTGCGGTCACAATCAGGGCAACGTCACCAAGTTGGCGGATGAGTTGGGGGATGAGGCGAGTTGAAGCTCACTCCGGTCGTCGTCCAGCGGTTTTGACGGCGGGCGGCGTGAGCGTCTTCGCGATATCGGCAGGGCGCATCGATAGCGATCCCCTGCCCCCGCAGCATGTCACCGCCGCCGCATCGAAGCCGTTATCGATGCGTTGCCTCATTTGCACCATGCAGCATCTTGCCCGCAATCGTTTCCGCTTGAATTGCGGGGTGGCGTTGATCGTCGCCCGCCCTCAGCGCGCGGCGGAAGGTCCGACTTGCCCACGCTGTTCTGCGAAGCATGTGAAGCCCACTTGGCAACTGACCAACCGCGCGGTTCTGGCGTCGCCAAGCTTACCGCGTGTGGCGTCCCGTCTAGCGCGGTACCGCGCCGTCCATCAGTTCGGCTTGGCGGCTCCAACTGGCGCTTTTCACGCCGTCCGGGGTCTGGGCGCAGGCGCTGAAGGTCAGGGCGAGGAGAAGAACCGCGGGAAGAAATTTCATCGGGCAGGCCTTTTTGCGTTGGCGGAGGCATCCTCCGCCGCCAAGCGGGCGATTGCGAGGCGACACCGCCGAAGCGGGCTGTCGGCGGCGATCACTCCGGCTCCTGCCCCGGAACCAGGCCGCCGGACGGCGTCGAGGCGATGATCGATGGCGTGACGCCGCCGATCAGCGGCAGGCCGGATGCCTTGCCGTAGGTGCTGCCGACGCCGTAGAGCCAGGGCACGCCACTGTTGCGGGTGCGCAGGACCATGCGCCCGTCCGGCAGGCGCACCGGCACGGCGACGCGCTTCTCGCGGTTCGACAGGGCGACGCCGACGGTCTGCTGCGCCAGGACCGGCGCGGCGGGGAGCGCGAGCAGCGCGGCGAGAATGGCGGTGGAAAAACGGGACATCACGATCTCCTCGAGGGGGATGGAGCTCTTCGGGATAAACGCTGCGAACCCGGGGAATGGTTCCGCCGTGCGCCACGCGTCACTGCACGAAAAAAGCCGCCCCGCGCGAGGCGGGACGGCTTGTCGTCATTTGCTGGCGGGGACCGGCTTAGTTCGGCGTCTGGCCGGGGACCACGCCACCCGACGGGGTGGTAACTTCGTCGGTCTTGGCGCCAGGCTCGCCGCTCGTCGCGGTGCTGGCGCCGGACAGGTTCGAATCCATCGCGCCGTCGGTCTTCATGCCGCCGTCCATCATCATCGTCGCCATGAACGGCATCACGACGGGCTTGCCTTCCATCATCGTCGGGGTGTCGACGTCGGTCGCGCCGTCGCCGAAATCATAGGTGTCGTTGCCGTTGGTCTCGTCGTGCAGCATCGCCATGTAGGCGCCGTCGGCGGCCAGTTCGACGTCCGTCTCGACCGTCACCGACTCGTTGTGACCGGGCTTGAGGGCGACGTGGCCGATCGAGCCCGGAACCACCGGCGCGCCGTCCTTGACCTCGTGAATGACCAGATAGCCGCCATTGTCGGCGCCGACGCTGGCGAAGGTGATGGCCTTGCCCTCGACCTTGACGTTGGCGGTGTCGATCATGTTGTCGGCAAAGGCGGTCGTTCCGAGCGCGAGAAGCGTGGCGGCAGTCGTCATCAGAAGCTTGTTCATGGGGAGTCCTCCAAATTCGGGGATGGATCGCGAAGAAGCGTCGGCTGTGCGAAGCGTTCGCGATTCCAGCTAACAACGGGCCGTTCGGCGGGAGGTTGCGTCGAAACCCGCCGATCAAGTGGATGTGAGGGAAGTTCTGACAGCGGCGGGAATGTGCCCGGCGGCGGCTTTGTGCCGCCAGCCGGATCGGTTAAAGGCGGTGCCACATCAATACCCGCCAACCTCATACAACAAGGACGACCATGACCATCACCCTCGACAAGGCCCGCATTATCATCGCCGAGGCGCTCAAAACCGGTGCCGCGAACGGCTGCAAGCCACTGACCGTCGCCGTTCTCGATGCCGGCGGCGCGCTGGTCGCGCTGGAGCGCTCGGACGGGTCGTCGCGGATGCGCCCGGACATCGCCATCGGCAAGGCCAATGGCGCCATCGCGCTCGGCATCGGTTCGCGGGCGATCTTCAAGCGGGCCGAGGAGCAGCCCTCCTTCGTCCAGGCGATGAACGCTCTCGCCAAGGGCTCGCTGGTGCCGGTGCCGGGCGGCGTGCTGGTCAAGGGCCAGGGCGGCGCGATCCTCGGCGCTGTCGGCATCACCGGCGATACCTCGGACAATGACGAGATCGCCGCCATCGCCGGCATCGAGGCCGCCGGCTTCCAGGCCGACGGGGGCTAGGGGCCCCCGCCAGCGAGAGCGTAAGCCCGAAGCTTAAGGGCGGGGCAGACAACCGGGTCCCCGTTAGCGCCGAGCCTCGCGAGAAGCTGAGGTCGGGGCCGGTAACGGCTCACTTCACCGAAGCTTGTGTTGATCGGGCGCGCGTCGCCGGCCTTGATGGCGCGACGCATGCCCGATCGGCAGAAGACTGAGGAGATGACGATGCGACGCAACCCATTCGCCCTGGCCACGCTGGCCGCTGGTGCCCTGATGGCGCTGACGCTGGCGCCCGGCCCGGTCGCGGCTCAGACGAGTGCGACGGCGATCTTCGCCGGCGGCTGCTTCTGGTGCGTGGAGAGCGACTTCGACCATGTAAAGGGCGTGCTCGACACGACGTCGGGCTATATCGGCGGAACCAACCAAAACCCGACTTATCAGAACCATCCCGGTCACGTCGAAGCGGTAAAGATCACTTACGACCCGGCCAAGGTTTCCTATGAGGAACTGCTCACGGTGTTCTGGCACTCGGTCGACCCGACCGACGCCGGCGGCCAGTTCTGCGATCGCGGCCATTCCTACACCACCGCGATCTTCGCCACCGACGCCGGCCAGGTCGAGACGGCGAAGGCGTCGAAGGCCGCGGTGAAACAGGACCTCGGCGCGGTGGTGACGCCGATCAACACCGCCCCGACCTTCTGGCCGGCGGAGGGCTACCACCAGGATTACTACAAGAAGAACCCGCTGAAATATAAATACTACCGCTTTTCCTGCGGCCGCGACGCCACGATCCGCAAGGTCTGGGGCGACAAGGCCTTCGAGGGCATCAAGGATTCGATGAGCTGAGGGGCGGCAGGGGCGGTTTGGAGGGAACCCGCCGCCCCGCCGGCAGTTGGAATCCAAACCTCACACGGGAGAGATCATGACTTTCAAAGCCTTGGCGCCGCTGTTCGGCGCTGCCCTCGTCCTGGCTCCTACCCTCGCCCATGCCGAGGACGACTGGGTCACCAAGCAATCGCCCAAATCCGTCGCCGATACGGTCGCGGCGCTGACGGCGGCGATCGAAAAGGCCGGCGCCAAGGTTGTCGCTACCCTCGACCATCAGGCCAATGCCCAATCGGCCGGCATGGAGCTGCCGGCGACGACGGTGGTCATCTTCGGCAATCCGAAACTCGGCACGCCGCTGATGCAAAAGAACCGCCGGATCGCGATCGACCTCCCGCAGAAGATGCTGGTCTGGGACGAGGACGGCCAGACCATGGTCGGCTATCTCGAGCCGGAGGAACTCGCCGAGCGCTACGACATCGACGACGATGCCGAGCCTGTGGAGGCGATGGAAAAGGCGCTCGACAAGCTGTCGGACGCGGCAATCGCCAAGTAGCGCCGCCCACCCTCAACGATTGAGCGGCTCGATCCAGATCTCGCCGGCCATGACGTTATCGGGCTGCGACAGCGCATAGAGCACGGCCCCGGCAATATCGTCCGGGGTCAGTGCGTTCGGCTTGGGCTCGTCGAAGAATGGCGTGTCGACCATGCCGGGCTCGATCAGCGTCACCTTGACGCCCTTCTCGCGCATTTCCTCACGCAGATTGTAGCCATAGCCGGTCACCGCCCATTTGGTGGCGCCGTAGACCGAGCCCGGCAACACCTTGCGGCCAGCTACCGAGCCGGTCAGCAGGTAATGCCCCTTGGCCGCGACGACCGCGTCGTAGGTGGCCTTCACCGTGAACATCAGGCCGAGAACGTTGGTCAGCACCATCTCGCGCCAATTGTCGACGTCGCCGCCCGCGGTGCCGGTGCCTTTGGCGCCGAGCCCGGCATTGACGAAGACCGCGTCGAGCGAACCGACGCGGCCGAGAACGGCGGCGACCATCGCCTGCTGGGCGGAAAAATCCTGGACGTCGCAGGCCAGCGCCATCGCATTCTCCGAACCCAGTTCGGCGACCAGCCCGTCGAGCTTGTCCCTGGAGCGGGCGGCGAGCGCCACGCGGTAGCCGGCCTTGACGGCGCGGCGGGCGGTGGCCGCGCCGATGCCGGTCGAGGCGCCTGTGATGAGCATGGTCTTCATGGAAATCTCCTTGATCGCGATTCAAGCGGGCGCCGGTACCGGGCGCGATCGCACTGGAACCGCCATGTGGATCGCAACCCCGTTCAGGAAAGCCCGGGCACCCGCGCCGCGACGCGATGCCGTCCCGAATCGTCGCCGAAAACCCGTTTCGAACGGAACCGTTCGCCTCTAGGGCGATTATGCAGGCGACCGGTTTTGGCATCGGGGTTCGCCCACGCGGCCCGATGCGCCAACGCCACCCCACACGAAGGAGACGACAATGGCCAAGAACGGCAAAACCAAGCTGCATTCGAGCAAGAACCCGCTGTCGGAGAACATCCGCGGATCGATGGTGCAGCTGTTGCAGAAGCATCTCGGCACGGCGGTCGACCTCACCTACCAGACCAAGCAGGCGCACTGGAACGTCAAGGGCATGAACTTCATCGCCGTGCACAAGCTGTTCGACGAGCTGCACGAGGTGACCGAAGCCTATGTCGACGATATCGCGGAGCGGCTGACCGGCATGGGCGGCCAAGCCCACGGCACGGTGCAGGCGGCAGTCGAGAATTCGGTGCTGGAGCCCTACCCGCTCGACCTGGTGAAATCGGAAGATCACCTGAAACGACTCGCCGATTCCTACGCGCGCTGGAGCAACGAGGTGCAGAAGGGCATCGAGGAGGCCTCCGAGGCCGGCGACGCGCTGACCGAGGATCTGTTGACCGAGGTCGGCCGCGGCCTCGACAAGTCGCTGTATTTCCTGGAGAGCCATTTCCAGGGGTAAGGTGTTCCCCGGCTCCTATCCGGACAAGAAAAAAGGCGGCCCGACGGGTCGCCTTTTTCGTTGCAGCGATTGGTCCGCCCCGCCCTCAGGCGATGGTCTGACCGGTCTTTTTCCAGTCGGAAAGGAAGGCCTCGAGGCCCTTGTCGGTCAAGGGATGCTTGACCAGACCCTTGAGCGTCGCCGGCGGCACGGTGGCAACGTCGGCGCCGAGCAGCGCCGCCTCGCGGACGTGGTTCATGGTGCGCACCGAGGCCGCCAGGATCTCGGTATCGAAGCCATAATTGTCGTAGATCCGGCGGATGTCGGCGATCAGCCCCATGCCGTCGATGTTGATGTCGTCGAGCCGGCCGATGAAGGGCGAGATGAAGGTCGCCCCGGCCTTGGCCGCGAGCAGCGCCTGCACCGCCGAGAAGCACAAGGTGACGTTGACCAGGAAACCCTCGCCGGTCAGCGCCTTGCAGGCCTTCAGGCCGGGAAGCGTCAGCGGCAGCTTGATGCAGACATTGTCGGCGATGGCGGCCAGAATCTTGCCCTCGCGGATCATGGCGTCGGTCTCGGTGGCGGTGACCTCGGCCGAGACCGGGCCGTCGACGGCGGCGCAGATTTCGGCGACCACCTCCTTCATCGGCCGGTTCGCCTTCATGATCAGCGACGGGTTGGTGGTCACGCCGTCGAGGAGACCCGTGTCGGCGAGTTCCTTGATCTCGGCGATGTCCGCGGTGTCGACGAAGAATTTCATGGCGCCCTCTTTGGGTTCGGTTCGCGATCTGCCGCCTCTTTAGCAGGAATGGGCGGGCCGGCGCCAGATCGACCGGGCGCTGCCCGTTCAACGGGTCGAGGTATTGGATTAGAGCTTCGAACACAGAGATCGTTATTACGCGAACTTAGAGGCCGTTTCGAAACCCTGCCAAGACCAGCCTCCATGGTTCACCCGGGACGCCCAAACCCGCGGAAATCGGGTATCATGTCATTGCGGAGCGACCATCCGAGGGGCCTTTGAACCCGCCGCAGTGAGTTTCGAAACGGACTCTAATCCGCCGGCCGGGTGCAAAGCGTAGCGTGGGCATCCCTGCCATAAATGCTTCATCCTCTGGCGTCTCTTGTCAGAATAAAAGATGACTCAGATCACCTACCACCTACTTCAGCGGCCCTTTCGTCAGCACATCAATGTGTTTCTTGCTTTTGATTTCCGGAAGTACGAACATATGGATTGAGGAGGCTTTCGCGCGTTTCAACAACGTTGAGAGACGGAGATCGGCTAAATATATGGCGACGAGTTCCCTTAAGTGATGGCGTTGCTTCTGATCGCTCGCCCTCACTCAGGAGACAGCCTCCCATACGGATAGGACGACAATAAATGACCCAAATAAGTATAGCTATCGTACTAATTGGCGGCGGTTTCGCTCTCGTGTTGTTTGCGAAGCGTCTGGATCTCGGGTTTGGCGACGTCTCTAAGGCCGCGCTCGTGCTTGCTCCCTTACTACTTTACCTTTTTATGACTGGCCGGATTTCTGAATTTGAGGGGCTTGGTTGGAAAGCGAAGTTTCGGGCGCTGGCGTCAGAAAGCGTGATCAGCGCGGCGAAGGCGGCAGATTTAGTATTAAGCGAGGAAGACGCGAACAGGCCTAATTACTTCAATGAGGCATTTTTGATGCGATGCCGTGGGTACTATATTTTACGAGACAAAGACGCCTACACTGAAAATGGGGAAATTGACGAAAATGCGGTGATACAAATCGCTACGGCGATCCGCACTTCCATCGTTTGCGGTCAATTTAGAGCCCTAGTTGTCGTAGATAGCGACTTTAAACCAGTGGGCTTATTCCCTTGGCAGCATTTCATTGAAATAATACGCATAAACTTAGAGTCCGTTTCGAAACTCACTGCGGCGGGTTCAAAGGCCCCTCGGATGGTCGCTCCGCAATGACATGATACCCGATTTCCGCGG